>JAFMSC010000222.1 GCA_017353825.1 Hyphomicrobiaceae bacterium
CTGCGGTCCCAGGGGGACGGCCGACGGCCGGACGCGAAGAGACAAGCGCGGGCGCAACGGTGAGCTCCGCCTCGGCTGCATCGGCTTCGTCTGGCCGATGGCGGCGGGCGAGCGCACGCGCGCCTGACCTCAACTCGCCCGATCCGCAGGTCGGCGGCGCCCGGTCGCGGGCGACCAATCTTGGCTTGCGGTTGCGGCCGACACGGGGCAGACACTGGCCGCCATGGCGCAGCAACGAGCACTCTCACCGTCCCTGGGCTTGGCCGCATCGGGCGACAACGCGGTGCGGGTGTGGCTGTTCACGGTCGCTGCGCTGATCTTCCTGATGGTGGGCCTAGGCGGCGCCACGCGTCTCACGGGCTCGGGCCTGTCCATCACCGAGTGGCAGCCGATCATGGGTGCGGTGCCGCCACTGTCTGATGCGGCCTGGCAGGAGGCGTTCGAGAAATACCAACAGATCCCCCAGTACGAACACGTCAACCGCGGGATGAGCCTTGCCGCGTTCAAGCTGATCTACTGGTGGGAGTGGACGCACCGTTTCCTGGGGCGGCTGATCGGTGCCGTCTTTCTCGTGCCGTTCCTCTACTTCCTGAGCGTGGGACAGATCGGCCGGCGGCTGATCGGCAAGCTCGCGGCGATCTTCGTGCTGGGCGCTCTGCAGGGCTTCATCGGCTGGTACATGGTGAGCTCGGGCCTCGCCGAGCGCATCAGCGTGAGCCAGTACCGCCTCGCGTTGCACATGACTCTGGCCGTGGCGATCTTCGGCGCCACCTTGTGGGTGGCGCTGTCGCTGGGACGAGAACCCCTGCCCAGAAAGTCCGCCCGGCCCCTCGGGCAGCAGGCTGCTGCGGCCGCAATTGCCGCCCTCGTTCTGCTCCAGATCGCCGCCGGCGCGTTCGTCGCTGGCCTGAAGGCCGGCGCCGGCTGGAACACCTGGCCACTCATGGAAGGCCAGCTGATCCCCCAGGGCCTCGGCGCCATGACGCCCTGGTGGGCCAACCTGTTCGAGAACGCGCTGACGGTGCAGTTCAGCCACCGCCTGCTGGCCTACGCCATCGCCGCCGGCGTGGCCTGGCACCTGTGGCCGCCGCTGCGGGGCTTCCCGGACAAGGCAACGCGCGCCTCGGGATTGGCTCTCGGCGCCGCCGTGCTCGCCCAGATCGTCCTCGGCATCTCCACTCTGCTCGCCCACGTCCCCATCCCCCTCGCCCTTCTGCACCAGGCCGGCGCCGTGGCCGTGTTCGGCGTGGCGCTGTGGCACTGGCACAGGCTCAGCTACACGTAGGTTGGTCGAGCCGCGAGACGAACCTCGCTAGAGCGGAATAGGCTTGCGAGACCGCAGGCCCAGCTGCTCCCGATGCCGGTGGATGGCGTCCCGGACCTCATGGGTCGTGTTGGTGCACCGGATGGCATCGCGGAATCCCATCCAGCGAGCGACGATTGGTACGTCGTAGAACCAATAGAGGGACATCAGAGGGTTGACGAACAGCTCGCTGCCCCCGGTGCGATCGGTCGCGTGGTAATCGCCGAACTCTCCTCGAATTGCACTGGCAATCGAATTGCACACGATGCTCCTGTGCGCAGGCTGTCGCATGTTGGCGTAGTCGACCGCCTCCAGGAAGCCGCGCGTCTCGGGCATATCGAGCGCCAAGGAGCAGCAGCCCATGAAGGCGCCGGCCCTGATCAGCTCAGCCGTATTCTCTAGGAAGCTGTGGTGCGAGACGCCGTGGAAATGGTCGATGCCGAACCCCACGCAGGCCAGCAATTTCCTTGCCACATCCAGTTCGCTCACGGCCACCAGCGACGTCGCATCCTCCACCACCGTCCCCAAACCCGGCTCATCGCCTTTGATGATGCTGTCGGTGCCTCCGTCGATGAGGATAACGGTGTCGATTGCAAACTTTGTAACGACCGCATTGTATGCGGCTTAAAGCGGCATGACGCCCGTCCTGGAAAAGCCGACGATGCTGACCTCTCGGTCTTGCCTCGCGAACCACTCGACCAAAGAGCGCTCTGGGAAGTAGTCGAGCTCCCGCGCCATGGCGTCGATAATCCAGGCTTTGCCCTCGATGGTGTTGCAGCCGCTCTCGTTGAGACGGGCGAAGGACACGTTTGCCAGATGCGCGACTTTGCCGACTGAGGTCAGATAGCTGTGCAGCGGCAGGCCGCTGTAGATGTCGAAGCCGCCACCGCACCCGGCAATGAGTACGTTCTGAGCCTCTTTGAGAGCAGCGAAGAATGGGATCTGCATCGGCTGGCGCTCGCTTGACCTCATGCCTCTTTTAAAAATGCGGGCGGGCGCTTGCGGGCGACCCTGCGCTCCCACTTGAGCTGCCACTTGGGCTTCCACTTGGGGGCTTCCACGTGTGGCTTCCACGTGTGGCTTCCACTTGGGGCTGCCACTTGGGGCTGCGACTTGGGCTGCCACTTGGGCTGCGACGTGATGCAGGCCCAGCACCAAAACGCGCTCACCTCTCACCTGCGTAAGATACGGCCTACGAGCAGCGTTACAGGAGCCAACGTCGGGCCTCTCCATGGACGAGCCCATCGAGAAGCGGCTGCCCAGCGATGCGTGCGTAGGCATGGTGAGACCCTCTCCAAGAAACGTTTAATCGCCCCGGTACGCCGCGACTCATACCAGGGAACGCCTCGCAAGGGTCCCTCGCGGCCTTCGGCTTGACAGCGAGCCCAGCGGGTCTCAACTGGCCGACAAATGGCCGATAGACCTCCGACCACGGCGCACCGCCTGACACGCCGTCGAGGCCGTCCAAGCGACGGTCGACCTCGGCGCCATGCCAGCCCGGCAGGAGCAGCGCAGCTGCTGCGGGGTCAACCCCGAATCCCACAAGTCCCTCACCGTGCTCCACGCGCCTCGACGGAAAGCACGGAGTGCAGCCCGATCTTGTTTCTAGGATACCACCGCGCTGGCCGACATGGTACCGAAAGGGATCAGAGAGTCACCGGATTGCCCCGCCCGTGACCAACACGCACGCAACCCGCTCCGCAGACACCGTTCCGGATGCGCCGCCCGGCAACTGGGTGGACCGCATCGCGCCGGCGGCGGCCAAGCCCTACCTGCGGCTGGCCAGGTTCGACCGGCCGATCGGGGCGTGGCTCCTGCTGTTCCCAGCCTGGTGGAGCCAGGCCCTGGCGGAGCTGTCGCTCGGGCGGCCCTATCCCAACCTCTGGTACATGGCGCTGTTCCTGGTGGGCGCCTTCGTCATGCGGGGGGCCGGGTGCACCTATAACGATATCGTCGACCGCGACTACGACGCCCGCGTCGCCCGCACGGCGGCGCGGCCGATCCCTTCCGGCCAGGTCAGCGCGCGCCAATCGTTGGCGTTCCTCATCGGGCTGGGCCTCACCGGGCTCATGGTGCTCGTCCAGTTCAACTGGTTCACGGTGGGGCTCGGCGCCGCCTCGCTGCTGCTGATCGCTGTCTACCCGTTCGCCAAACGCTACACGTTCTGGCCGCAGGCCGTGCTGGGCCTTACATTCAAGTGGGGAGCGCTGGTGGGTTGGGCCGCCGTGACCGGGGCGGTGGCACTGCCGGCGCTGGTGCTCTACTTGGGCTCGGTGCTGTGGACCATCGGCTATGACACCATCTACGCCCACCAGGACAAAGAGGACGACATCCTGGTCGGCGTGAAATCGACCGCCCTCAAGTTCGGCGCCGCCACGCAGCGCTGGCTCGCCGCGTTCTACGCCGGCGCCGTCGTTGTGTGGGGGGCCGCCGGCCTGCTGGCCGGAGCGCACGGTTGCTTCCTGCTGGTGTTGGCGCTCCTGGCAGCTCAGCTCGCCTGGCAGATCGCGACCCTCGACATCGACGACCCCGCCAACTGCCTGACCCGCTTCCGGTCGAACCGGCTCGTCGGCTGGCTGCTGCTGGCCGGGATCGTCGCGGACATGGCGCTCACGGCCGTCAGGGCGGGGAGCCTGTGAGTGCGGCAATCTGCGAGTCGCGGCCTCTATGACCCCCAAATCCCCCCCAGCCACCAACGCCGACGGCACGCGCCCGACGCGTCAGCTTCTTCACCTCGTCTTTGGCGGGGAGCTCAAGTCGCTGGACAGCGTAGAGTTTTCCGACGTTTCGGCGCTCGACGTTGTCGGCATCTTCCCCAACTATGCCGAAGCCTACAAGGCGTGGAAGGCCGCCGCGCAGCGGACCGTTGACAACGCCCAGGTGCGCTATTTCATCGTCCACATGCACCGCCTGCTCGATCCGGAGCTGACGGGCCCCCCCAAATCGTGACACTTTGGCGCGGAAAGGCGGTGGGTTCCTGACCCCGCGTGGTGGCCCCGCGGCTTCGCAGCTGGTAGGTAGACCTCCCAGACGCCGAAATTGCATCCGCGGGCGAGGAGGGACCTTGGGCCAAGCGGCAATACCCCGAACGACCCAGTCGAACAGACCGGGCTGGAGCGCCGAGGGGCGCCCTCTCCTGCGGCGCTTCGCCAGCGACTGGATCCTGCCGCGCTGGCGCACGATCGCCTTGGCCCTGTGCTGGACCGCTGGTGTGGCTGCGTCGAGTTCGGGCTATCCCGCCATCATCAAGCACTCGTTCGACTCCCTGCGGCAGCCAGGAGATAGCGCAAGCGCCGCGCTTCCTTGGGTGCTTCTGGGCATCGTGGGCATCACCGCCTGCCGCGGCCTGTTTCTCTATCTCTATCAGACCACGGCGACGCGGGTGGCCACGCGCATGGTCACCGATGTGCAGAAGGCGGCCTTTGCGCATCTCATGAACGCCGACTTTGCGCGCCTCACGCGGGAGACGACCGGGCGGCTCGTCGCGCGCATGACGAGCGACCTCACAGCCGTCAGCGCCGCTTCGCAAGCAGTCCTCGTCTCGGCGAGGGACACCTTCACCGTGGTCGCGATGGTCTCCGTCATGTTCTACTACGATTGGGCGATGACGCTCGTCGTACTCTGCGGCGGCCCGCTTGCCGCCCTGCCCGTGCATCGCCTGAGCCTTCGCCTCAGATCGGTGGCTCGCAGAACGCAGCGCGAGCTGGGCAGCACGACTTCACGCCTGACGGAGACCTTCTCCGGCGCGCGCCTGATCAAGTCGTTCCGACTGGAGCGCTATGTGGTGCGTCGCCTCAACGAGAATTTCGAGCAGGTGCTTCGCCTAAGGTTGAAGGCTGTCCGCGCGCGTGCCGGCGTGCTCTCACTGTTGGAGGTATTGGGCGGGATCGCCGTTGCCAGCACCATCGCCTTCGCCTTCTGGCGCATTACGAGCGGCATCAACACCGAGGGCGATTTCGTGGCCTACGTGGCGTGTATCGTGATCGCCGCGCAATCGCTGCGGTCGTTGGGAAGCGTTTCCAACGCGACCTCGGAGGGGCTCGCTGCCGCCGAGCGCATCTACGAGCTCCTCGACGAGAAGCCCGCCGTCGTCGACAGGCCCAGCGCCCGCCCCTTGGCCGTCAAGACCGCGTCCATCGTGTTCGACAACGTGAGCTTCGCCTACGCCGCCGACGCGCGCACGCCCGCGCTCAGGGACCTCTCTATGAACGTGGCTGGCGGCGAGATGGTGGCCCTGGTCGGCCGCTCGGGCGCCGGCAAATCCACCATCGTCAATCTGGTGCCGCGGCTGTTCGACGTGAGCGCAGGGGCCATCCTGATCGACGGCCAGGACATCCGCGACGTGACGCTCGCCAGCCTGCGCGAGGCCATCGCCATGGTCAGCCAGGAGATCACGCTGTTCGACGACACCATCCGCGCCAATATCGCCCTGGGCCGTCTGGGAGCCGGGCAGGAGGACATCATTGCCGCCGCCAAGGCCGCCGCAGCGCACGACTTCATCATGGCTCAGCCTGACGGCTACGATACCGTGATCGGGGAGGGGGGGCTGCGGCTCTCCGGCGGCCAGCGCCAGCGGCTCGCTCTGGCGCGGGCGTTCCTGAAGGACGCGCCGATCCTGCTCCTCGACGAGGCGACCAGCGCGCTCGATACCGAATCGGAAGGCCTGGTGCAGGCGGCCCTCGCCCGCTTCACACGCAACCGCACCACGCTGGTCATCGCCCACCGGCTCTCCACCGTTCAGCGCGCCAGCATGATTTGCGTGATGGACGAAGGCCGACTAGCCGAGGTCGGCACCCACGCCGAATTGCTTGCGCGCAACGGCATCTACGCGAAGCTGTGCCGGTCCCAGGCGCTGCTTGACCTGGGCGGTGGACCAATTCATGACAGCGCGCTAACGGCGCCCGCACCGCCGACGGCGGCCGCCTGACCGGCACCGATCGCCACGCGCCGCATCGTTGCTATTGACAATGTGGGCGCGCCGTCGCCAAGAACTCTCGCCGCTAAGCAACCGTCAGGAGCGCCTGGACATGGCGAGCGCTGAGCCCAGCCGCATCTATACCGCGATCGGCGCGCTGGTCGCGCGCTACATCCGTCTGGTCGTCACGTCCTCGAGCCAGAACGAGGAGATGATCGAGCAGTTCCAGAAGCATTGCCACAATCACCCTGCCCTCGTCGCCATGTGGCACGGCCAGTTCCTGCTGCTGCCGCTTATCAAGCAGCCTGGCTACGAGACCGACATCATGCTGGCGCGCCACCGCGACGCCGAGTTGATGGGCGCGGTGCTGCGCCATTTCGGTATGCAGCTCATCCGGGGCGCTGGCTCGGGCGGACGACACCGCGACCGCGGCGGTAGCTACGCCTTCCGCGCGGCCGTGCAGGCACTGCGCGAGGGCCGTTCGGTGGGCATGACCGCCGATGTGCCGGGCAGCGGCGAGGCCAGGCGGGTGGGGCTCGGCGTGGTGATGATCGCGCGCGCCTCAGGCAGGCCGATCCTGCCCATGGCCATCGCCACCTCGCGGTATCTAGCGCTCAACACCTGGAGCCGCATGACAATCAACCTGCCGTGGTCGCGCCTGGGGTTTGCGATCGGCGAGGCCGTGCACGTGCCGCGCGATGCAAACCCTGAGGATATGGAGACCTATCGGCTGGCCGTGGAGCGCTCGCTCAACGCGGCCACGGCGCGAGCCTATGCGCGGGCCGGGGCCGATCCGGCGCGCGCGACGCCGGGTAATGCGGCTGTGCCGGGCCTGCGGCTCAGGAC
>JAFMSC010000568.1 GCA_017353825.1 Hyphomicrobiaceae bacterium
GAGGGCGGCCGCCGCGGCAAGGGTGCCGATGCGGTGCGCGCCTGCCTGGCGCTGATCGGCCATGCGCGGGCGTTCGCGGCCGGACCAGGCAGGGCCAGCTAACCCACCGGCGCTGCCCCGTAGACCGAGAACATCGAGCAGCAGAATGGGAAGGGGCACGACCTAGCATGAGCGGCGCCGACGACGCCAAACCGGATAACACCCTCGCGCGCAGCCAGGCGCGGCTCGCCGCCGTGCAGGCGCTCTACCAGATGGATATGGCCAGCACCGACCTCGCCGAGGTGATCGACGAGTTCAAGACCCACCGTCTGGGGGCTGAGGCCGAGGACCGCGCGATCGCGGGCGCCGATGCGGAGCACTTCGCGCGGATTTTGCAGGGCGTGGTGGCGCGCCAGCGCGAGCTCGACCCGGTCATTGACGGCCAGCTCGCCAGCGGCTGGAGCCTGGTGCGCGTGGATGCCATACTGCGGGCGATCCTGCGCGCCGGTGCCTTCGAGCTCATGGAGGGGAGCGATGTGCCGCCGCGCGTCGTCATCAACGAATACGTCAACGTCGCGCACGCCTTCTTCGCTGGCGACGAGCCCCGCGTCGTCAACGGCGTGCTCGACGCCCTTGCCCGCAAGCTGCGGCCGGGCGCTCTGCCGGAGCGGTGACGCCCTCGCAGCCCGCGTCTCGGCGCGGGCAGAGGGTTAGGGCGGGGCAGCTCACCCACACTGAACCTGGGGTATGTCGCTTTCTTCATCTCGCCTTCCCGGCGCCAGCGGTGATTACCCCCGATCGTAGGCACCGGCGATGGCGGCGGCGTAGCGCTCGATGGAGTCCTGCAGAATGCGCTTGGCGTCCGTCGCGATCACCCGCTCGAAGAAATGGCTGTAGACGCGGTCGAACGGGAACGGGGCCAGCGCCGCCCCGATCGCCCGCACCCCCTTCTCCGACAGCGGGATGGCGTTGGGGTAGCTGCGCATGAAGGTGAAGGACTTGCGGTCCAGGTTCACGGTGGCGATGTCTGCTGAGCACACGACCCCGCGGCCCTCGGCGCCGGCCGCCCAGTGCAGCATGGTGCCGCCGGGGAAATGGCCCCCGCCACGGATCAGCGTCACGCCAGGCACCAGGTCCAGGGTCTCCCCCTGCCAATGGGCGATCGAGGGGTCGGGCCGCATCACCCAGGCCGCGTCGTCGGCGTGCAGGTGTACAGGTACGCTGCCGAAGGCACGGCTCCATTCCACGAGGGTCGTGTAGAAGTGCGGGTGCGAGATGGCGATGGCCTTGAGGCCGCCGAGCCCCTTGATGAGCGTGACGGTGGCCTCGTCGATGAAGGAGATGCAGTCCCACAGGATATTGCCGTGCGGCGTCAACACCAGAAGGGCGCGCTGGCCGATGGCGAACTGCGGCCGCGTGCCGATGCCGATCAGCCCTGGCTCGTGCTGGCGGAAGGCGTTGAGATGGTCCAGGCCGAGCGCGTCGAGTGTTGTCCATCGTTGCCCGCCCGGCGGCGTGAACTGGCGCTCGTCCTCGCATACCCGGCATCGGGCCGGCGGGGTGGCACTCGGCGCATATTGCGTGCCGCAGGCCGTACAGATGAACGCTGGCATCGCCGGCTCCTCTGGCTTGGACCGGGCATCATAGCTGCCAAACGCGGTGGTGGAAGCGCTGCGGGTCTGGGTCCCAGTGTGGTCCCAGTGTGGTCCCAGTGTGGTCCCAGGGTGGGCCCAGCGTGGGTCCAGTATGGGCCCAGTCTGAGCCCAGTCTGGGCCCAGTGTAGGCTTGCCAGGGCGGGCAATTGCCAACGGCACGTGCTAGCCTGCCGGTGATGGCCGGCCGCAAGCAAGCTCCCGATGACCGCCTGCACGGCGAGGAGGCGATCATCGCGCTCCTGGCGCCGCTGACTGAGGGAGCGCCGGGGGCCTTCGGTCTCCGGGACGACTGCGCGCTGCTGACGCCGGAGCCCGGCACCGAACTGGTGCTCAAGACCGATCCCATCGCCGAGGGCGTGCACTTCCTGCCCGGCGAGGCGGCACAGGACATTGCCTGGAAGGCGCTGGCCGTCAACGTTTCCGACTTCGCCGCCAAGGGCGCCCACCCGATCGGCTACCTGATGGCGCTGTCGTTCCCCGAGGCACCGAGGCGCCAATGGCTCGCAGCCTTCGCTGACGGGCTCAAGCACGCGCAGCAGCGCTTCGGCTGCCGTCTGCTGGGCGGCGACACCGACCGCCGGCCCGGCCCGCTCACGGTCTCCATCACCGCCATTGGTGTGGTGCCGCAGGGCCAGATGGTGCGTCGTGGCACCGCCAAGCCC
>JAFMSC010000223.1 GCA_017353825.1 Hyphomicrobiaceae bacterium
AACCCGGCCCCGAGCCCCCTCGGCCATCCGTGATGCCCTCGGCGCCATTGGCGCCGGCGGTGCCCGCGGAGAGCAAGCCCGCCAAGCTGCCCAACCGGGCCGCGTCGCCAGAGCCGCCGCCGGAGGGTCCCAAAACCGCCCAGGCGATCAAGGTACGCGTGGTGCGCGTAGCAACCGTCGGCGTAAGCCCGCAGGAGCAGAGTGACACCGACACGGTGCGCGCGATCCAAACGGAGCTAAACCGGCTGGGCTATGGGCCGCTGGCTGCGGACGGAGTGATGCGCCCGGGGGTGCGCGCCGCCATCATGGCGTTCGAGCAGGAACACCGCCTGGCGCTGACTGGGCAGGCGACGCAGGCCTTGCTAAAGCTGCTGCTGTTCGGGGCGCCGGTGCCGACGGGAGCGGCCGCCCCGGTCGAAGCGCGCTCGCCGCAGGCCCAGGGCATGATCCGGCAGGTGCAGCAAATGCTGGCCGACCGTGGCTATCGGCCGGGCGCCATCGATGGCCGGCTCAGTGCCGAGACGGTGGCGGCCATCCGCACCTTCGAGGCAGACCAGGGGCTCGTGCCAAAAGGGCGCATTTCTGCCGTGGTCCTGGAGCGGCTGGAAGGCGGCCTCGGCGGCGGCGGCCGGCACAAGGAGCCATGAGCCCCGGATGGGGCCAACTCGTTGCGAGAGCCGGTTGGAGTCCCGCTTGATCCCGGCCTCGGCCGCACGTGATAAGCTGCTTTAAGGGTACGCCCTCATTCGCGAGGCCCTTACTTGCGCTTGAAGTCCGAGATCTGGGTCAAGGCGTACTTGAGGCGCTGCCGCCTCGAAGGCGCCGACGCCCTGCTCGTGCGCCGAGGCGATGCCGATGCGGGGGCCATCTACATCAAGCTAAGCCGCCTCGACGGCACCGCCTTGTTGTTCGGCCCCGCCCCGGCGGGTCTGGCGGGGGCGCGCGAGGACCGGCTGTGGGAGCCGTGCCTCAAGGGGAAGCCGGCCGGAGAAGCCGAGGTCGACGCGTTCCTGGAGCGGCAGGTCGGTTTCGATCAGGACATCTGGATCGTTGCCGTGGAGGACCGGGCGGGCCGTCATTTCCTCGATGACTGGCTTGCCCCGCCATAGTGTGCTCGGCTTCGCCAGCGGCTTGGACTCAAAGGCATGCGCCGCCCTCGAAACCAGCGAGGACTGATTGGGGCTACGGCCCCATTCGTCTCCGACAGGGCCTGAGGGGCCCATTGGCGCCGCGTGTCAATGGAGATTGCAGCGCCCCTTCGAGATGGCCGACAGAATGCATGGCGGGAATGGAATTGCGCCCGAGGTACGGCGGCGTTGCGCCGCTTCCGGACTCGGACCTCGCCAGCCAACAGCGCAAGTTGCCTTAACCATCCGTTAACGCCTGTGGCGCTCAACTTCGCACGAATCGCTGCGAGGTGTGCGTTTGGGCAATCAGGGGAACCAACGGTCGCGCGGCGGCCCATCGGTTCGGGGGAGATCGATGGCACACATTGTGCAATTCCGCGTGGGCGAGGCACGGGAGGCAGCCGAGCCAGAATCCTCATTGCAGGGCGGCGCGCGGATCATCATTTTTCCCGGGGTGCGGCGCGAGCGCCACGTCGAGGCCGACGGCTTCGATGGCGACTGCAACGGTCCCGAGCGGGATTGGCTGCAATTGCCCGACTAGCCGTCCATCACGAGCACCGCCGAGGCTATCCGCGTTGCTCCCAATCGGGTTCTCGACCCATTGGGCGAGCCTTCCTCGGCGCCAGTCAACGTCCTTCATCCACTCTCGAAGGCCGGTGGAGGTCGCCGAAGGCGTCGGCGGCCGCCCTTGCAAGACTGATGGTTGCCCGCAGGATGAACCGGCGCTGAACGGCCGAATCTGCCGATGTTCAGGTGGCCCGCGATGACCTTGGATCGGGAAGCGCGCCCGTATCTTCCGGAGCGGGGGGAAAGAGGAGTGTGCCACCGTGCGTCGGACGGGCGCTGTCTCGCCCAACGGCCGACCGGCGTTGCGCGGACAGCGCGTCGCGTGTGACCGGCCGCGCCGCGAAGCGGGCGGGCGCATCGCCGCGGCTTGCGAGCACGGCTTTGCTGGCGCGAGCGTGGCTCTCATGTTCGCTCGCATGGCGGGCCGACCTGCGTGGGGCATTCTGGTTCTTGGTCGACCCGAGCGAATGGCTACTGTTCGGCTCGGGCACCGTGCTGGCGTGCGTCTTGGTCCTCGCTATCCTGTTCGCCGGCTCGAAGCTGCCGGGCAACCGCGCTGCTCGCGGCCTGCGCACTGCTGGTGAACGCTACGCAGATTCATCACTGGCGAATGAGAGGCTGGCGGGCATGCAACCGATTGCGGCGGACATAGCAGCGGAAATGGCTCCAGCGAGCTCCGCCCTGCTGGAGCGCAAAGGCGACCTTGCCGAGTCCGGGATCGGCCGGTTGTTGCTTGTGCCCGCCGCGTTCGTGCTCTACTGGGTCTCGGCCCTCATCCTGGAATCGCGCGGCGGCACCACCCACTTCGGCGCCGACGCCCATCTCTACACCCTGCTCGCCGACGGCTACGTGCACGAGCGGGTGGCGCGCTTCCACCCCGTGACGACGACGCTGGCGGTGGTGTGGCTGAGGGCCCTGAGCCCGCTCACGGCGTGGTTCTCCACGCTGACCCTGCTGAAGGCGCTGTTCGCCGCCGTCGGCGCGCTCGGCGTGTGGGGGGCGATGGCCGCGTTCGCGGCCGTCGTACCGCGCCGGTTCGTGGCGCTGCTGGGGGTCATCTACGCCGTCTCGTTCAGCGTGTGGTTCTTCTCCGGTGTCGAGGAGTCCAAGATCGTCTCGGCAACGCTCACAGCGTTCTATATCGCCGCCTATATGCGGCTGCGCCGATCCTGGAGCGTGCGCGGCGCCCTCCTGCTGACGGGGATCTTGCTGGTGGCGTGCCTCAACGAGATCGTCGCAGGGTTCTTGGTCGTCATCCCCGCTGTCGATGCACTGGTGAAGAAGGGCTGGCGGCTCAGCGGCAACTGGTGGATCGGCTGGCACGCACTGACGGCCCCGCTCGCGCTCGTCTTTCTGGAGGTCGCCGTCAATGGCTGGCTCGTCAAAGCGAACGCCGATCCGGAAGGCGCATCGCACTTGAGCATGCTGCTCTACTATGTGACCCAGAACCGATACGGTCTAGGGACCGTCGTCGATTTCGTCGTCCGCTGGCTCTTCTACAGCATCGCCGCGCCGGCACTGGACGCCGGCCACGGCGCCCGCACCGACTATGCCGGCGACTACGGCCCGGATGTGACGGTGGGGAGCTATTTCTCCTCGCCGATCTCAGCGGGAATGGCGATCCTGTTCGGCGCGATCGTGGCGGCATGTGTGCTGCCCCGCTATCGTCGGGCGTGCCGGGATACTGCCCTCGCCGGCATGTCGCAGGCGCTCATCGCCTATGCCCTGTTGCGGGCGGCCTTCTTCTTCGCCGTCTATCCGGGCGAGTGCCTCATCTTCAGCGCCAGCACCACGCTGGCGCATATGCTGCTGCTCGCCATGCCGTTCACCGCGTCAGCCTTCCCGCGGAAGGAGGCGCTGCTCGCGGCCTTCGCGGCGCTCCTCTTCGTCGTCAACGCCACCTTCATCATCGGCCAGTAGGCGGGAATGCGCCGCAGGCCTCGGGGCCTGCCCGTCCGGTCCGACCGCTGCCGGTGCTCCCGTGAAGACCCGTGGAGGGTGCGGTGCGGAGACCCTTGCGGGCCGCGGCGGAATTTTGGGACTGACGGGTCGTCCGTCGACCGGGCGACTAGCGAGGTTGACCCACCCGCTTCCTGTCCTCGGCTATCCAGCCGCAGCAAGGCGGGCGAAGCCGGCATCCAGATCGGCCTTGAGGTCGTCCACGTCCTCCAGGCCAATGTGGAGGCGCACTGTCGGTCCTTCCGGCTGCCAAACCGTCGCCGAGCGCGCCCTGGCGGCTTCGAAGGGCAGCACCAGGCTCTCGTAGCCGCCCCACGAGGCACCGATACCGAACAACTCCAATCCCTCGATCATGGCCGCCAGCGCCGTCTTCGCGCACGGCTTGAGCACCACAGAGAACAGCCCACAGGCGCCGAGAAAGTCGCGCTTCCACAGCTCGTGCTGGGGATGGCTCGGCAGCGCCGGATAGAGCACGCGCGCCACCTCGGGGCGCTGTTCCAGCCAGCGGGCGACTTCCACGCCGGAGCGCCAGTGTCGCTCCAGCCGCACGTCGAGCGTGCGCACCCCGCGCAGGCCGAGGAACATCTCCTCCGTCCCCGCGCAGATGCCCAAGCCGCCGGCCTCTGCAACCAACTTGTGGGCCAGGGGTTCGGCGACGGTGATGGCGCCGAGCATGGCGTCAGCGTGGCCGACGACGTATTTGGTGCCGGCTTGGATCGAGATATCGACGCCATGCTGGAACGGCTTGAAGTAGAGCGGGCTGGCCCAGGTATTGTCCATGGCCAAAAGGGCTCCGCCTGCGTGCGCCGCCGCGGCGATGGCCGGGATGTCCTGCACCTCGAAGGTGAGCGAGCCGGGGCTCTCCGCGTACACGAGCGTGGTGTTAGGGCGCATCAGCCCAGCGATGCCAGCGCCGATGGTCGGGTCGTAGTAGGTGCTCTCGACGCCGAAGCGCGTCAGAGGGCCGTCGCAAATCTTGCGAGTCGGCTGATAGACCGTGTCCGCCACCAGCATGTGGTCGCCCGCCCTGGTGAAGGTGAGAAGGGCGGTGGCGATGGCAGCGGCCCCGGACGGCGCCAGCCAGGCGCGCGCTCCGCCTTCAAGTTGCGCGATTGCGGCTTCGAGCGCCTCCGAGGTGGGCGTGCCGCGCCGACCATAAACATAACGCTGATCGCGGCGCTCGAAGCTGTCGAGCGATTTGAAGAGGACTGTCGAGCCCCGATACACCGGCGTATTGACAAAGCCATGGTGGGCGAACGGATCGCGCCCCCCTTGTACGACGGCTGTGGCCTGCCCCCGCGGTCGCCGCGGCTTGTCGGGCTGGTCGGAGCTCATGAGATTGAACGCCCTTCGTTGCGGCCCGCCGGTTTGCCGGTGGAAATCGGGCGGTCTTCGCCCTCAGCACCCTTGGACTCTACGACTCGCTTCGCGAGGTCCTGGACCGTTGGCCGCCGGTTGATGCCCACCCGCGGCCGATGAAACGGCTCCGCTCGCCGCGAGTGCGACCGGGACGTTGCGACAAGCGCTGAAACTCAATTTGGCACGCCGAGTTCCTTTGCAGCCACGCTTCGGCGCACGGGTCGAGGCTCGGCGTTGGGTATGACGGGTGCCCATCACGGGATAATGACCTCCACGAGGGCATTGTCGCCGGCCTTGACCGCGAAATCGCGCGAATAAGAGCGCCCCGCGTGCTTGGCGCGCACCACGTAGGAGCCCGGAGCGAGGACGTGGGTGGGGAGCGCTCCGCTGCTCTGCTTGATGGCTTCGCCCTGCCCGTTGAGCACGCTCCACTGCGTGTCGGCGATGGCGTCGCCGCCGCCGCGGGTAACCAGCTTGAAGCTCACCCGCGCCGCCGCGTGCGCCAGCGTGACCTCGGAGAGCTTGCCGGCCTCCACCGACACATCGGCACGCGCCACGGCGTTGGCGTCGCCATAGGTGCTGACGATGCTGTAGTTGCCGGCGTTGAGGCGCAGCACCAGGCCGGCCCTGGCGCCGGTCACCACCTTGACGCGTTGCCCGTACTCGTCGCGTTCGTCTGACTCCACGTCGTAGATGACGAGCTTCTCGTTGGCCGGCTCGCCGCTCGTCAACACGGGCACGATGCGCAGGCCGCCGGCGTTGAGGACGAACTTCTCCCGGATGGGTTGTTCGCTGGCCACCGTCACCTTGCGCGTCAGGTTCGCCCGCCCCAGAGCCACGTTGATGTGGTAGATGCCGGGTTCGAGCTTCAGCGTGGGGCTCGCCTCCTTGGACGTCGACACGAGTTGGGCCTCCCCGCCAGGCCCCGCCTTGTCGCGGAACACGCGCCACACCAGCCCTTGCGTTATCGGCGGGCTAGCGTCGGTGAGATGGGCCACCACGGAGACCTGGCCGGGCGCGCCGCTGGGCTTGGCCGCCGCCTGCGAGCGCGGTACCACCGTGGTGTTGGTGGGCAGGTCCTGGCCATTGGCGGGCGCAGCAGCGTCCCCAACGGCGGGCGCCTGCGGGGTCTTCTGCGCGGCCGCCGGCCAGTGGGCCACCGAAATCGCAAGGGCGGTAGCGGCAAGCAGCCAACATAAGCAGACACGCATTCCCAGCGTCATTGCCCTCCTCCGGCAACCAGCTCGGCGCGGCGGGGAGCCTCCGCCGAAAGGCCGAGGCGCCCAGTTGCCGGGATCAGGGTCCGGCGCACGACATCGCCTGAGCCGATCTCGAGGCGCTCGCGCGCTTCAACGGTACCCTGACGGGCGACGATATAATAGGTGCCGGGCGGAAGCGCGAATTCGGCCTGGCTTGCGGCCGACCTTGCCACCTCGCGTCGACCGCGCGGCGGGTCGTCTTCCAGGACCATGAACAGGGCCGCCTCGGCGGGCGCCGCGCCGTCGCCTGCCGCGGTCAGCTGCAGGCGGCCCACGTTGAGGGCGAGGTCTACGAACGCCGGACGCCCTTCGACCATGGTCACGGTCTGCTCGGCCTGGACAAGCCCGAGCTCGGCGCTGATCCGGAAGCGGCCGACAGGCAGCAGGGCTACGGCCTCGGCGGCCTTGAACACGGCAACCGGCGTGCCGTCGGCGGCGCTGATGGTGATGATCGCATCGGGGAGGGCAGCATTGGTTTTCTGCGCCACGACCCGCACGCGCACGCTGCCCGCGCCGAGTATGATCGGAGCCGGCGTCGGACGACCCTCGCGCACGGCCACGATCTGGCGCGCCGAGACCAAGTCGCTTCCCACGGTGACGACGTAGGTCCCCGGTGCCACGAATACCTTCGGGCTGGCAGCCCAGTCGTCCAACAGCAGCGTGTCGGGGTCATCCTCGCGCGCCACTGTCCAATGCAGGGGGACAGCCAGCGGCTCGGTGCCCGGCGCGGTCAGGGCAGCGAGTTGCAGGGTGGCGGGGCGCGACGCTGGGACCGGGGCGGG
>JAFMSC010000224.1:0-5337 GCA_017353825.1 Hyphomicrobiaceae bacterium
CGCCATCTTGGCAAACATCGGCTGGATCGCGAACAGCAGCAGCGCGGACAGGAACGTGGTGGCGGTAAAGGTCCACATCATCGCCGGCGCGTTCCTGGCGAGATCGACCAGCACCCGAGCCACAGCCCCTCCGCCACCCTTGCCGATGCTGTTGTCGGTCATGGCCTTCCCACCTTCCCTGGTGCGCTTCCCCCGCGTAAGCACCCTAGCGCCGCGCGGGCTGGCCTACGCCTTTGGTCGAGGCCGGGGCCTCAAGCGGTTCCCCGGCCTTTAGAGTTTCTCTAGCCTCAAGCCGCTGGCCGCATTGTTCCAGCCGGCGATAGCTGCGGCAAAAAGTCAGGAAACGCCTGCGTCTAGCATATCGGGGCCGGTTGCGTAATGGCGCCGCGGTACTATTCGTGGCGTAAACAAACCCTTCCGCGTCTCGTGGGACCGACCCTTCCGCGTCTCGTTGGACGGTTCGGCAGCCGCCGCCGTGATAGACTGCGGCCTTCCTTAAGGCGAACGACGACAAACTACAAGGTTTCCGGGCAAGCTTGCTATGACGGCCTCTGGCGCGCGCAAGGATGGGCTCAAGGGCGGCCGGGTCCTGCCGCTGCCCGAGTTCGCGGCCTGCCTGGCGCCCGGCGCCCGTCTCATCGGTGTCGATGTCGGCACCAAGACCCTGGGGCTTGCGCTGTCGGACACAACGCGCAACATTGCCTCGGCACTCCTAACACTCTACCGCAGCCGGCTTGCCGAAGACCTGTGCCGGCTCCTCGACCTGGCGGGCGAGCATGGCGCGGGAGGGTTCGTGGTCGGCCTCCCCTTGAACCTCGACGGTTCGGAGGGGCCGCGCGCTCAGGCGACGCGGGCTTTCGTCCGCAATCTGGCGAAGGCAACGCCGCTGGCGATCGCTTACTGGGACGAGCGGCTGACCACGGTGGCCGCTGAACGCATGCTGCTGGAGGCCGACCTTTCGCGTCGGCGGCGGGCCCAAGTGGTTGATAAGGTCGCAGCCGCCCTGATCCTGCAGGGTGCGCTCGACCGCATGCGCCGGCTCAGCTCAGGCTCGCTTCATCGGACTTAAAGCCGAGCCCAGTCGGCCCCAGGTCGTATCCATCCATACCTGGGTGGGGGTGCATATTGCCGGACGGTGACATTTTGCATTTCACAGAATACCGCCGATTTTCGACGGAATGCGCCCGTTGGATCGTTCGTGATGAGCCGGGAGGCGCCTCGAAAAGCGCCCGTTAAGAACGATGGCTACATACTATCGATGAACCGTGCACGTCCTGGGTATTAGTGTTCGTTGCATCCCCTTGGTTCCGTGGCCATCGGTTCCTATCTGTCCCGTACCCCAACCGATCGGAGACTATTCACATGAAGGACAACCACCGCTCAGGACCGCTCGACACGTCAGCTCTGCACCTCTTGCACCGTGCCGGGCAATGCGCCGAGGTGCTGTTCACCAACGAGACGGCCAAGGTCGATCTCACTCCCCGGCAATACGCCGTGCTCGTGTGCGTGGGGCAGAACCCGGACGTAAGCCAGACGGGCCTCGTCGAGCAGACCGGCGTTGATCGATCGACTCTGGCCGATGTCGTCAGACGTCTTGTGAAGAAAGGATTGCTGCAGAGGAAGCGCACCAAGCGCGACGCCCGCATGTACGCCGTGCGTCTCACCGCCAAGGGGCAGAACATCCTGAGCGGCGTGAAACCGGTCGCCAGCAAGGTCGATCAACGCATCCTTTCGGTGCTCAGATCCGACCAGCGTGGCGGTTTCATCGATGCATTGGGCGAGATCGTCAAGGCCATGAGTCGCACGGCGGCCGCCCACGGCCGGGCGGCAGCAGGCTGAACGTCGCTGAGGCGTAGGGTACGTCGCGCAGCGCCGGGTCAGCCTGGGAAGGCGCGCTCGACGATCGCACGCGTGTTCGCAGTGTCCAGTCCTTGACCGTAGGTCTGTCGGGAGGGGCCCGACAGTCTCGTCGCCAGGTAGGCATCGCCAACGTACGCAGGCGCATGCGCGCGCAGGATCGTGCCTGCCGCGAGTGTTGCCAAGGCCTCCGCCAGAGCCCGACCGCGCTGTTCTAGAAGCCGCGGTTCGTGCAGCATGCGCTGTACGCGCTCGAGTTGCGCCTTGAGCCTGGAATCGCCGCCGGCGGCCGCGCCAAGATCCTCCAAGACGACCGCCACCGTGTCGGGCTCGCGCTGGAGAACCCGCAGGAGGTCGAGCGCCATCACGTTGCCGGAACCCTCCCAAATGGCATTGAGCGGCATCTCGCGATAGATTCGCGCCGCCAATCCTTCCTCCACGTAACCGTTGCCGCCCAGGCACTCCATGGCCTCGTAGCCGAACGCGGGCGCCATCTTGCAGATTGAGTACTTGGTCACCGGCGTCATGAGCCGGCGCCAGGCCGCGGCGTGCGGGTCGGTGGCCCGGTCAAAGCAGCGGGCCAGCCGGAAGGCCAGCGCCGTGGCGGCCTCGGCATCGAGGGCAAGGTCGGCCAGCACCTGGCCCATCAGCGGCTGGTCGATGAGTTTGCGCTGGAACACCGTGCGATGCCGGCAGTGGTGGATGGCGTTGGCCAGCATCACCCGCATCAGCCCCGCGGAGGCCACCGCGCAATCGAGGCGCGTGCCGGTGACCATCTCGATGATGCCAGGAACCCCGCGGCCCTCCTCGCCGATGAGCCAGGCGTGGGCGCCGTGGAACTCCACCTCGGAGGACGCATTGGAGCGGTTGCCGAGCTTGTCCTTGAGCCGCTGGAAGCGCAGCGCGTTGACGGAACCGTCGGGGAGGAAGCGCGGCATCAAGAAACACGAGAGCCCCCCGGGCGCCTGCGCCAGCACCAGGAAGGCATCGCACATGGGAGCGGACATGAACCACTTGTGCCCTGTGATCACATATTCCGTTCCCGGCCCGCCCGTCCTCGAGGCCGGCTCCGCCCGCGTGGTGTTGGCGCGCACGTCGGTGCCACCCTGCTTCTCGGTCATCCCCATGCCGATGGTGACGGCGCGCTTAGAGTTGGCGGGTTGGAAGTTCTTGTCGTAGTCGCGCTTGAGGATTCGGGGCAGCCACTCGGCGGCGATCTCGGGCTGCAGCAGGAGCGTGGGCACCGCGGCGTTGGTCATGGTGATGGGGCACTGGTGCCCGGCCTCCATCTGGATCGCCAAATAGCAGCCGGCCGAGCGTGCCACGTTGGTGCCCGGCGCCGGCCCAGAGGCTACCCCTGGAGCCGTCTTGCCGCCACCTTCGGCTAGATGCTCCCAGGCCGAGCAGTGCAGTCCCTCCGCCGCACTCATGGCCATGCACTCGTGGTAGGCGGGGTGGAACTCAACCACGTCGAGCCGGTGGCCCTTGGTGTCGAACGCCCTGAGCCGGGGCGGATACTCGTTGGCGAGCCGGCCGCGCTCGAACGCGGCGGCGCTGCCGCAGGCGGCCCCGAAGGCCTCCAACCGCTCGACGGCGAAGCCGCCACCCTCGCGGTTTACCGCCTCCACGAGCGCGCGGTCGGTGCTGAACAGATTGATGTCCTCGAACGGCGGGCTCTGGTTGAGGACCTCGTGGCTCGCAAACGGGCTCATCATCTGGCTCTCCCTGGGGTCAGACCCCCGCCAACGGGTCGGACCCCTCGCCTCGCGAGGCGTAGCGAAATGACAGCATCCGCGCGAGGGGTCTGACCCCGATTCTCGCCCCCGCGGCATCCGTTGGCAACCGGGGCAGCGCGCGGCGTCTTATAGATGTCTGTGCACAACTGACGCATCGGGGCGCGCTTGCCTCCGGCCCCGCCTTGAGCGTATAGGAGCGATTTTAATGACCATACCCCTCGGCCCTGCCTCCTTCACGCGCCGTCACCTGTTGACCTGCGAGGACCTGTTGGCGGGAGAGATCGGGGCGTTGCTCGATCTCGCCGACAAGGCCGCCGAGATCAACCGCCGCATCGATAAGAAGCGCGATGTGCTGCGCGGCCGCACCCTCATCAACTTGTTCTTCGAAGCCTCCACCCGCACGCAGAGTTCCTTCGAGTTGGCGGGCAAGCGCCTCGGCGCCGACGTGATGAACATGAGTGTCTCCTCATCCTCAATGCAAAAGGGTGAGACCCTGATCGACACCGCCGTCACGCTCAACGCCATGCGCCCCGACATCTTGGTGGTGCGCCACTACGCGGCCGGCGCGGCGGAACTGCTGGCACAGAAGGTGGACTGCTCGGTCATCAACGCGGGCGACGGCGCCCATCAACACCCCACCCAAGCCCTGCTCGACGCGCTCACCATCCGCCGCGCCAAGGGGCGCATCGCCGGCCTGGCCGTGGCCATCTGCGGCGACATCCTGCACTCGCGCGTGGCCCGCTCCAACATCAATGTGCTCAACACGCTGGGCGCGCGCGTGCGCGTGGTAGCGCCCTCGACGCTGCTGCCGCCCCAGGCCGGCCGTCTGGGTGTTGAGGTGTTCACCGAGATGAGCGCCGGCCTCGACGGCGCCGACGTCGTCATGATGCTCCGCCTGCAGCGCGAGCGCATGCAGAGCTCTTACGTTCCCTCAACGCGCGAGTACTTCCACTTCTTCGGCCTCGACCAGGAGAAGCTCGCCCGCGCCAAGCCCGACGCGCTGATTATGCATCCCGGCCCCATGAACCGCGGGGTGGAGATCGCTTCCACCATCGCCGACCACTCGCGCAGCGTCATCCGCGACCAGGTCGAAATGGGCGTGGCCGTGCGCATGGCCGTGCTGGAGGCGATGGCGCGGCAGCTGCCCAACCGCTGAGGCCTGCGATGCCCAAGACGGAACCAGCCCTCGAGGCGGCGACCACCTTCCTCAACGCGCGCATCATCGACCCCGGCAGCGGGCGTGACGAGCCCGGCGGCGTGCTGGTCAAGGACGGGCTGATCGCCGAGATCGGGCCGCACCTGCGCCGCAACGCCCCCGATGGCACCCGCGTCATCGACTGCAGGGGCCACGTCCTGTGTCCTGGCCTCGTCGACATGCAAGTGTTCACCGGCGAGCCCGGCCAGGAGCACCGCGAGACGCTGAAGACGGCCAGTCAGGCCGCGGCCGCCGGCGGCGTGACCACAATGGTGGTGATGCCCGATACCGAGCCCGTCATCGATCAGGTGGCCCTCGTCGATTTCATCCAGCGCCGCGCCCGCGCCAATGCCCTCGTGAACGTGCACGTGATGGCGGCCATGACCAAGGGCCTCAAGGGCGAGGAGATGACCGAGATCGGCCTCCTGCAGCGGGCTGGCGCGGTTGCCTTCACCAACGGCAAGTCCAGCGTGGCCAACGCTCGCGTCATGCGCAACGTGCTGCTCTATGCCAAGGACTTTGGCGCCCTCATCGCGCACCACACAGAGG
>JAFMSC010000224.1:5347-7012 GCA_017353825.1 Hyphomicrobiaceae bacterium
ACACAGAGGACCCGCACCTTTCCGATGGCGGAGTGATGAACTCGGGCGAAGTGGCGACGCGGCTCGGCCTGCCCGGCGTCCACAAGGCCGCCGAGACCATCTTGCTGGAGCGCGACGTGCGCCTCGTCGAGATCACTGGCGGGCGCTATCACGCCGCCCAAGTCAGCTGCGCCGAAAGCCTTGCCGTGGTGCGCGCCGCCAAGGGGCGCGGACTGCCCGTGACATGCGGCGTGTCCATCAACCATCTCACTCTCAACGAGAACGACATCGGACCCTATCGCACCTACTTCCGTCTCAAGCCGTCGCTGCGTGCCGAGGAGGACCGTGTCGCCGTGGTGCAGGCGCTTGCGGCGGGCGAGATCGACGTGGTGGTATCGAGCCACGATCCGCAGGACGCCGACACAAAGCGACGCCCGTTCGCCGAGGCTTCCGACGGCGCCATCGGGCTCGAGACGCTGCTGGCGGCGGCACTGCGCCTTTATCACAACGGCGAGATCGGCCTTCCGCCCCTGCTCAGGGCCATGACGGCGAACCCGGCCAAGCTGCTGGGGCTGCCTTCCGGGCGCCTGAAAGAAGGCGCGCCGGCGGATATTATTCTGGTGGACCTGGACCAGCCCTGGGTGGTGGACAAAGCCGAGTTCAGGGCGCGCTCGAAGAACTCGCCCTTTGACGAGAGCCGAATGCAGGGGCGCGTGCTCTTCACCATGGTTGCCGGAGCCGTGGTCTACGAATACTCTGGCGCCGGGCGTGACTGAGCCGCCCGCATCCTGGGGGCCACACGTAATCGAGCTTCGCTATGGGCCAGCTCTTTACCCTTCATGGCCTTCTCGCCCTTGTTGTCGGCTATCTGCTGGGTTCGGTCCCGTTCGGTCTGCTGCTAACCAGGGCCGCAGGGGCTGGCGACCTGCGCGAGATCGGGTCGGGCAACATCGGCGCCACCAACGTGCTACGCACCGGGCGCAAGGACCTCGCCGCAGCCACCCTCCTGCTGGATGCCCTCAAGGGCACGCTGGCGGTCATGATGGTCTACGATGCCAGCCTGCGGCTCGGCGGCGATGTCCCCAACGCCCTCAACTACAGCCATATTGCGGGGTTCGGCGCGCTCCTCGGCCACGCCTTCCCGGTGTGGCTGCGCTTCCAGGGTGGCAAGGGCGTGTCGACCTTCATGGGCGTGCTGATCGGCATGTACTGGGTGGCCGCGGCCTGGTTCGGCGTGGTGTGGCTCGGGGTGGCAGCCGCCACACGCTATTCCTCCCTCGCGGCGCTGAGCGCTACCGCTGGTGTGGTGCTGTTCTATCTCATCACGGGCTGGACCGGGCTGCCTTACATCCTCGCCATGGCTGTCGTGATCTTCCTCAAGCATCACGAGAACATCCGGCGACTGCGCGCAGGTCGGGAAAGCAAGATCGGGGCCCAGTCGTGACGGGCGCGCACGGCCGGCCTCGGGGGTGCCGCCGAACGGCCCGGCGGTCCGGCTTGTCTCGTGCCTGATCCGCAGTGAGCCTGATCCGCAGTGAGAACGTCGGGCCTGTCAGCTTTGGCGAGCCGGTGAGCGGCCTCGCCACTGCTGAGAAGGCGCCGGAGGCCGTGCCCGACCTGTCGGGGCGCGGCGGCGAAGCGGAGCTGGAGGCCGCCGGTCGCCGCCCGCCCTGGTGGTCGACGGGC
>JAFMSC010000569.1 GCA_017353825.1 Hyphomicrobiaceae bacterium
GGTGAACATCCACCAGGTGCTCGATCACGTAAAGCGACTGGCCGAGACGGGCTTCCTGGGCGAGGCCAGGATCAGCGTGGATTTCGACCCCTCGCTGCCGCCGGTGCCCGGCAACCGAGACAAGCTGATCCAGGCGTTCCTGAACCTCGTCAAGAACGCCGCCGAGGCCATCGCCGAGGGCCGGGAGGCCGGCCGCATCGTGCTGCGCACCGCCTTCCGCCCAGGCATGCGCCTCGCGGTACCGGGCACCGGCGCCCGCGTCAGCCTGCCGTTGATGATCGAGGTCGAGGACACCGGCCCCGGCGTTCCCGACGGCCTGAAGCCTCACCTGTTCGACCCGTTTGTGACAACGAAACGCACCGGTAGCGGCCTGGGTCTTGCATTGGTGGCCAAGATTATCGGCGACCACGGAGGCGTCATCGAATGCGAGTCGGTTCCCAAGCACACGGTGTTCCGCGTGCTCCTGCCGCTGCAGGACCGGCTGCCGCAGCGCTGAATAAGGAAAAGAACTATGGCAGGCGGAACCATCCTGATCGCCGACGATGATACCGCAATTCGCACAGTCCTGAACCAGGCGCTGGCGCGGGCGGGATACGCGCCGCGCGCCACCGGCAACGCCGCCACCCTCTGGCGCTGGGTCTCCCAGGGCGAGGGCGACTGCGTCATCACAGACGTGGTGATGCCCGACGAGAACGCGTTTGACCTGATCCCGCGCATCAAGAAGCTCAGGCCCGACCTGCCCGTTATCGTCATGAGTGCCCAGAACACTCTGATGACGGCGCTGTCGGCGGCCGAGAAGGGCGCCTACGAGTACCTGCCCAAGCCGTTCGACCTCAATGAGCTCGTGAGCATCGTCGGCCGTGCGCTGGCCGAGCCTGGCCGGCGCAAGGACTCCACGCAAGTTGACGGCGAGGGCGAGGACCTGCCGCTCATCGGCCGCTCGCCGCCGATGCAGGAGATCTACCGGGCCCTGGCCCGGCTCACGCGCACCGACCTCACCGTGATGATCACCGGCGAGTCTGGCACCGGCAAGGAGCTGGTGGCGCGCGTGCTGCACGACTACTCCAAGCGCCGCAACGGGCCCTTCGTCGCCATCAACATGGCCGCCATCCCGCGCGAGCTGATCGAAAGCGAGCTGTTCGGCCACGAGAAGGGTGCTTTCACGGGCGCCCAGCAGAAGACGGAAGGGCGCTTCCAGCAGGCCGAAGGCGGCACGCTGTTCCTGGACGAGATCGGCGACATGCCGATGGAGGCGCAGACGCGGCTGCTCCGTGTGCTGCAGGAGGGCGAATACACCACCATCGGCGGCCGCACACCCATCAAGACCGACGTGCGCATCGTCGCCGCCACCCACCGCGAGCTCAAGACCCAGATCCAGCAGGGACTGTTCCGCGAGGACCTCTACTACCGCCTCAATGTGGTGCCCCTCAGGCTGCCGCCGCTGCGCGAACGGCTAGAGGACGTGGGCGACCTCGTGCGCCATTTCCTGCGCCAGACCGCCAAGGCCGGGTTGGGGCAGAAGTCCATCGAGCAGGCCGCGGTTGAGCGCATGAAGCGCTACCATTGGCCCGGCAACGTGCGTGAGCTGGAGAACATGGTCCGCCGCGTGGCCGCCCTGCATCCGGAGGACATCCTGACGGCGGAGATCATCGAGGCCGAGCTGGCCGAGACGGCCCCGCCGCCGCCGGTGTTGGAGTCGGGCAAGAGCCCGCGCGAGCTTTCAGAGATGGTGGAGCGCTATCTCGCCGGCCACTTCGCCAGCTACGGCCGGGAGCTGCCTCCGGCAGGCCTCTATGACCGCATCCTAGAGCACGTCGAGCGGCCGTTGCTGACGGCCGCACTCGCCGCCACCCGCGGCAACCAGATCCGGGCCGCCGCTCTGCTCGGTCTCAACCGCAACACGCTGCGCAAGAAGATCCGCGACCTGGACATCCAGGTGTTCCGCGCTCCCGCGGTATAGCCCTCAGCCCCGCCGAGGGCCCTCAGGATCTGGCGCCTTCCCATGCCAGGGGGACAAATTGTATCCAATTGTGCCCCCATCCGTTCCGACCTTGACGCGCGCTAGACGACTGGCTAAAGCCACACTTGTCGCGAAAATGCCACACTGAGGCGGTCCCTGTGGTCGCCTTGCTGCAGGTTGGTTGGGGCGCCGATCCGTGACACCAGAGGACATCCTCTCTCGCGTGAAGGTTGCAATGACGTCCGCCGCCGCCGGCCTTGACAGCCTGTGGCGTCGCTGCGCCACGTCCGCGCGCGAGGCCTGGCGCAAGCTGCAGGC
>JAFMSC010000225.1 GCA_017353825.1 Hyphomicrobiaceae bacterium
CGCGCATTTCAAGTTGATTCCTCATACGCCCTATTATGGGACCGCGGATGCGACCCCTCTCTATCTCATCACCCTGCATGCGACGTGGGTTGCAACCGGCGACCGCGGGTTGATCGAGAGGCACCTGGAGACGGCAGAGGGATGCCTGTCCTGGATCGACGACCATGGCGACCGCGACGGCGACGGCTTCCAGGAGTACCAGACGCGGTCCCCGGTAGGGTACGAGAACATGGGCTGGAAGGATTCAGGCGACGCGGTGGTCTATCCGGACGGCTCGCTGGTGAAGGGGCCCAAGGCGCTATGCGAGCTGCAGGCCTACGTCTATGCGGCCTGGCTCGGGATGGCAGAGATTTTCGACGAGCTCGGCAGGTACGGCCGGGCGCGTGAGCTGCGTGCGAGGGCGGCCCACCTGTTCCGGCGCTTCAATGATGCGTTCTGGGACGACGATCTTGGCTTTTATGCCTACGCGCTCGACGGCGACAAGCGAAGGGTCCTGACGATCTCCTCCAACCCCGGACACTGCCTGTGGGCGGGAATCGTGCCTCACGACCGCGCGGGGAAGGTGGTGGAGCGGCTGATGGCGCCCGACATGTGGACGCCCTGGGGCATCCGCACGCTGTCCAATCGGCACCCCGCGTTCAATCCCTACAACTACCAGACAGGCTCCATCTGGCCGCACGACAACGCGCTCATTGCCATGGGTTGTAAGCGGTACGGTTTCGGCCAAGAGGCGGCACGCATCGCCCGTGCGATCAGCGGCGCAGGCAGCCACTTCCTGTTCAACCAGCTCCCGGAGCTCTACACCACCACTGAGCGACTGGAGGCCGCCTTCCCGGTGCAGTATCTGGGCGCCAACGTGCCGCAAGCCTGGGCCGCTGGCTCGGTGTTCACGCTGCTCAGGGCGATGCTGGGCCTTATGCCGGATCCGCACCTGGGCAAGCTCTACACCGATCCCGAACTGCCCAGTTGGTTGCCCGACATTACACTACTCGACCTTCGAGTCCACCGCACAACCTTCGACATCCGGTTCTGGCGCGACGGGGAAGGGACGAAGTTCGAGGTGCTGCGTGGCGATCCAGGACTGGTCGAGCGCAGGAGCATGGCCGTGAACTTCGATCGACTGCAGATGGAGCCGCAGCAAGCCGCGTCGTCTTGAAGCTCGCGCGATCACGGGACCGGGGCGCCGTGGCGAGGATGCCCGCCACCGCCCAGGTCCGCCCACGAGGGGTGCTCCTTACCGCGTTCCCCGATATTGTCCTTGCCCTGGCCAGCGGGGTGGAGCGACTGAAGGCCACGTTGCCAGGGAGACCGAACTCATGAACTTCGCCCTCAGCCCCGAGCAGGACTCGATCCGCGAGTCCGTGACCGCGATCTGCAAGCGCTTCGGCGACGACTACTGGCTGAGAAAGGATCGCGAAGGCGGGTTCCCGCAGGACTTCTATGAGGCCTTCGCCGCCGCCGGCTGGCTCGGCATTTGTATCCCCGAGGCCTACGGCGGCTCCGGTCTCGGCGTCACCGAGGCGGCGGTGATGATGGAGGCAGTGGCTCACTCCGGCGCCGGCATGTCGGGAGCCTCGGCGCTGCACATCAACATCTTCGGCCTCAACCCCGTTGTAGTGTATGGCTCCGATGAGCAGAAAGCGCGTATGCTGCCGCCCATGGTCTGCGGCAAGGAAAAGGCCTGTTTCGCAGTCACCGAGCCCAATACGGGGCTCAACACCACCGAGCTCAAGCTGCGCGCCGTTCGCACCGGCGAGCGCTATGTGGTTGACGGCCAGAAGGTGTGGATCTCCACCGCCCAGGTGGCCGACAAGATCCTGCTGCTCGCCCGCACCACCCCCCTCGAAGAGGTCACCAAGCCAACTCTGGGGCTCAGCCTGTTCTACACCCCCTTCGATCGCAGTCGGATCAAGGCGGACGAGATCGAGAAGATGGGGCGCCAGGCGGTCGATTCCAATGTGCTCTTCTTCGACCGTTTCGAGGTGCCGGTGGAGGACCGAATCGGCGTGGAGGGTCACGGCTTCGAGTACATCCTGCACGGCATGAACCCGGAGCGCATCCTGATTGCCGCCGAGGCCATTGGACTCGGCCGACGCGCGCTGTCGCGCGCCGCCGCCTACGCCAAGGAGCGCGTGGTATTCAATCGCCCCATCGGCCAGAACCAATCCATCCAGCATCCGCTGGCGCGGAACTGGACGGAGCTGGAGGCCGCCTGGCTGATGACGCTGCGGGCCGCCTGGGAGTACGACAACGGCCTGCCCTGCGGCGCCAGCGCCAACGCCGCCAAGTTTCTGGCCGGCGAGGCGGGGTTCAACGCCTGCCAGCAGGCGGTGATGACCCACGGTGGCTTCGGGTACGCCAAGGAGTATCATGTGGAGCGCTATCTGCGCGAGGTGATGATCCCGCGCATCGCTCCGATCAGTCCGCAGCTGGCGCTTTGCTACATCGCCGAGCGCGTCCTCGGCCTGCCCAAGTCGTATTAGCCGGCGATGGACGGGCGACAAAGTCGGGACCGCCGTCCAGCATCGCTATCGGGCAGGTTGCCAGGACATCAGACCCGTTACGCGGTGCGGCGCGAGCGTGGAACGGGGCTTTCGGTGAACGATTCGAATCTTTCGCGGCTCAACCTTGATGCGGCAGCTCATGCAAAGGCCATGACCGCCGATACCGAACAAGGCGCATCGGGCGGATCGTGCTAACTACCCAAGGGCTTCGCCCTTGATATCCCGGCCTGAGGGCGGCTTGCAGCGCAAAGAGAGAGCGGCCCGCCCGTATCCTGCTGAAGTCGCGTCAGCAGGGGGTCGGTCATGAACTCTTTCTTCGCACCGCCGGGACAGCATACGTTGGCACTATCGCTGCTTTGATCGGATCTTGCTCAACGGGTTGATCCAGGCTTTCCAGCAGCCGGGGTCGTCGGCTTCTTCAACACCTACCAGTGACTCTATCCAGTCAGCCGTGATCTGCTGCGCGGGATTGCCGGGCACTTTCAGCACTGGCTGAATGGCTGGATGGAGAGGGCAAACATCCCGGTTCTGGACGCTCTCGACGGGCGTCGCGATGAGTTTGTCGACCCCTACTTCAAACGTGCGAAGCCGGACGCCGTCGTGCTCGTTCTCAAGGCCCGCGAACCGGCGCGCATCATGATCGCCATCGGCGACAAGACGGCCAACCGCTGGCACCTCCAATGCGCACAGAGGTGGCTCGTTCACTACAACGTCTACATCAACGACAGCCGGTGGGGACGCATGTTCGTCCGCATGTGCCCCTACCTGCCTTTCTCTGCGGGTCTGCCTCAATCAACATCACTGGCTGGCCAGCCGGATGCGCGAGGAGGGCATCAAGTTCCAGCAGTGCGCCAACGCCTTCCTCACCCGCGCGGCTCCTGAGCGTCTGCAAGAGCTCGCCGACCAGGTCCGAGACCTGGTGGCCTGCGGCCAAAAATGGCGGGCGCGTCTGACGCCATTCTTCACCTGGAGGGAGCGCAAGCAGGCCGGCTGCCAGCATCGCCTGTTCTTCTCCAGGTCGAGTATTGCGACAACCTGATCTTCAAGCGCCGCGCCGCCCTCGACAACTTCGGCCAATGTCTGCTCGATGCCAACCCCATGATCGGACAGCCCGAGAAGATCACCACCATCTTCGGCCGCCGGGTCAGCAAGCACTACCGGGGCAAGAGAGACCTGCACCTGCCCAATCCGGTCATTCGCAGCCACTACCGCAACGGCCTCGTCAAGCAGTACGTCCGAAACCGCCTGATCCTGCGCACGGAGCCCGCCAGCAACAACGTCAACGAGTACGGCGTCAACTAAGCGGTGGAGAATCTCCCCGCTCTGCGCCAGCGCCTCTCGGCCATCACCGGGCTAGGGTGAAGTTAGGGTGAGGTTGGCAAGAGCTTGAGGATCGCCTCTCCGTTCGCCTCAAGCTGCCCGAGCGAGGCTGGGCGCGCCCTTGCCCCGGACTTCTGCCTCCTCTAACTCGGCAGCGGCGATCGCCCGATCGAGCGCGGCGCGCAACTCCTTGGCGCTTTCGAGCGTCAGCTCAACACCGGCGCGGGCCCCCGGCTCGAGGCCGGTGTTGATAAAGTCGAGCGTCACGACGTCGCCGAGCGGCGCATGCCGCGCGTGGTCGTAGGCGACCACCGCGTGCGTCAGCGGAAACCATTGGTTCTCACGCTTGGCCATGCCTTCGGCCCCGATAACCTCGATAATCGATGTACACATGTGTAATCCTCCTAAGGCAGCAGATGCTTTCCGAAGAAAGCAAACACCTTGCTCCAGCCGTCCATTGCTTGGTCGGGCCGGTATAGCGGCCGGTGCCAATAGAAGAAGCCGTGGCCCGCACCGTCGTAGCGGTAGAACTCGTAGGTCTTGCCGTGTTTCTTGAGTTCGCCCTCGTGCTGGTTCACCTGCTCCGGGCTCGGCGCGCGGTCATCGTTGCCGAAGATGCCGATGAGGGGACACGACAGATCTCTCGTCAGATCGATGGGCGCAACGGGCGTCTTGGCGTTGAGCTCGTCTTTGCCCATCACCACGCGGCCACCCCAAAGCTCGGCACAGGCGTCGATGTCCTTCTTCTGGCAGACATAGAGGAATGCGTGCCGACCGCCTGAGCACGAGCCGAACAGGCCCACCTTGCCGTTGTGGCTGGGCTGAGCGCGGATCCACTTCACCGCGGCCTCGGTGTCGCCCACCATTTGCGCGTCGGGAATACCTCCCTCGGCACGCACCTTGGCCGCGACGTCGTCGGGGTTGCCGTCACCCGAGCGCTGGTAGAGGTTGGCGCAGATGGCGAGGTAGCCGTGATGTGCAAACCGTCGCGTCGTCTCGATGTAGAACTCGCTCCAGCCCGGGAGATGATGGATCAGCACCACGCCAGGAAAAGGGCCTGCACCGGACGGCTTGGCGACATAGGCCGTGATCGGGGTTCCCCCCTCGCCGTTGATCGTCGCGTTCTCACAGGTCATGCCGCGGTAGAATGACATTGTGCTCCTCCAGGTGCCAGCCTTGTTCGTCGGTCGGTGCAGCCGGCCGCGCACCCATCGATATCCGGACAATCACGGCCGTGGCAACTCATGAAATGAGAGGGCTGAACGCGCAGAAAACCATAAGCGGCGGCCAAGCCAGCCTTTCGATCGCGCCTTCATCATGTTCAAGAAGCCTGCGCACACGGCCCGGATTTGGCACCGTGTCACCAAGACGCTGGTGCGACAGCGTCGGGCTGTACGCGAGATGAAGGAGGCGAATGCGCCCCTGAACACGCCGCCGAGAACGCCAGCAAGCCGGCAACTCGCGTCAGGCCGTAGCATCCGGGAGAACCATCGCCTCGACGGTTGCCTCGAGGACGCGGGTGGGATGCCCAGGTCGGGAGACCGCGCACCCTGCTGGCGAGATCAGCGTGTCAATCTGCGTCAGCTCGACCTAGCCCAGCTTTAGGTCCAGAGCGCCGTCGCGGGGTTGACCCGACGCCCCATCTCCGATCTTACAATGGGTCGACCGGGCGCGGAATGAGCGGCGTCCGGCGGCAACGCGGAATGTCGGGAGGATGCCCATGGCACGCTGGCTCAAACGCGGAATCGATGCGAGCGCCATCAAGGCCGCCGACGCCAAGGTGCGCGAGACCGTGGAGCGCATTCTGGCTGAGGTCGAGGAGCGCAAGGATAAGGCCATCCGCGCACTGTCCGAGAAGTTCGACACGTGGTCGCCCGCCGAGTTCAGGCTGTCTCGGGCGGAGATCGAGCGCGCCGTCGCCCAAGTACCGCAGCGCGACCTCGACGATATCAGGTTCGCCCAGGCCCAGGTGCGCAACTTCGCCGAGAAGCAGAAGGAGACGTTGCGTGACCTGGAGGTGGAGACGCTGCCGGGCGTGGTGCTCGGGCATCGCCACATCCCCGTGCACTCCATCGGCTGCTATGTGCCGGGCGGCCGCTATCCCATGGTCGCCTCGGCGCATATGTCGATCGTCACGGCTAAGGTGGCCGGAGTAATGCGCATCATCGCATGCGCCCCTCCGCACAAGGGCGGACCGCATGCTGCCACCGTCGCCGCCATGCACCTCGGCGGCGCGGACGAGATCTACGTTCTTGGCGGCGTCCAGGCCGTCGCCGCCATGGTGCTGGGCACCGAGACGATCGAGCCCGTGGATATGATCGTCGGCCCCGGCAATGCCTATGTGGCCGAGGCCAAGCGCCAGCTGTTCGGCCGCGTCGGCATCGATCTGCTGGCTGGTCCGACCGAGACGCTGATCATCGCCGACGACTCGGTGGACGCCGAGATCTGCGCCACCGACCTGCTGGGCCAGGCCGAGCACGGGCCGACCTCGCCCGCGGTGATGATCACCAATTCCGAGAAGCTGGCGCGCGAGACCATGGTCGAGGTCGAGCGCCTCTTGTCGATCCTGCCGACGGCCGATTCGGCCGGCCAGGCCTGGAAAGACTACGGCGAGGTGATCGTCTGCGACAGCACGCAGGAGATGATCGCGGAGGCCGACCGCGTCGCCTCTGAGCACGTGCAGGTGATGACACGGGACCCTGACCTGTTCCTCAACGGCATGCGCAACTACGGCTCGTTATTCCTGGGGCCGCGCACCAACGTGGCCTACGGCGATAAGGTGATCGGCACCAACCACACGCTCCCCACCAAGCGGGCGGCGCGCTACACTGGTGGGCTGTGGGTCGGTAAGTTCATGAAGACGTGCACCTACCAGAAGGTGCTCACCGACGAGGCCAGCGCCAGGATCGGCGAGTACTGCTCGCGGCTGTGCGCATTGGAAGGCTTCTTCGGCCACGCCGAGCAGGCCAATGTGCGCGTACGCCGCTATGGCGGGCGCAACGTGCCCTACGCGGCAGCGGCGGAGTAGCCCCTTGGAGCTAACCGCCACACCCTCCTTCCGGCTCGACGGTCGGCACGCCCTGGTGACGGGCGCCGGCCGCGGCATCGGCCTCGCGGCGGCCTCGGTTCTGGCGGCTGCGGGGGCGCAGGTGACGCTCGCGTCACGCACGACGCAGGAGGTCGA
>JAFMSC010000570.1 GCA_017353825.1 Hyphomicrobiaceae bacterium
CACGAGCACCAATTCCCAGTCAGAGGATGCTAGGACGCAGAACCGTTTGTTGGCCTCTTGAGGGGACATGGCGAAGCATCTCTCATAGAAGGCCTGCATCAGTTGGAGGTCTTTGACGTAGACCACGGCAGTCGCCGCCATGCGCGGGGTCTATCAAACCACGGCGCTCGTCATCTGGCCCTCAACGTCTGAGCTGGAGCCTGGCGCCTCCTGACGGGCGCGCTGCTCCCTTGTCGCCAAGCGAGCCATCAGCGATCTGCTTTTGCTTATCCGCGTCGTGAAGCTGGAGGGAGAAGCATCCCTGCCCTGATGTTGAGACGGCCGCCAGTTTGTGGAAGCAGAACTGGCACGCGGGGCTGTTTGGCTGTCACGCCCTGAGCTTCGCGTGGGCTGCCGTGATGAGCGGCCCGTCGTCGATCTCGGCGGCGACCATCTCGGCAGCGCCACGGCTGCCGTCGGCCGTCGCCGCAACATAGAGAGTGAACCCGGGTCCGCTACCGCCGTGGCCGACACGGTTGGGGGCCGGCCGCTGGTCATCAGGCCAAGCCCGTACCCCAGGTCCGGCAGCGCGTATTCGGGAGCTTCAACGGGTTGGGCTCGGCGCATTTGGTCAGCTACCTGAGCTCCGAGATCCCCCGCCATGAGGCGCGACAGCCCGGCACTCATCTGCGATGCGCGTGCGGCGATCGTCCCGGGATACACCCATCCTGGGTCATAGGTGCGGAGGTCCGGTGCGACCGGAAGCGTGCAGCGGTCCCAGTCCTCTAGCACAGCAAAGGGGAACGCTTCAATGGCCAGGGGCCTGAACACGAGGTGGTCGAGGATCGAGAACAAGGGTGCATCGTGGTGAGCGGTGAGAGCGCCGCGGACCAGCAGATAGCCGACGTTTGAGTAGCGAAACACGCCGGGCGCCTGCAGCCTGACGCGATCCACAACGACCTCGGCCGGCCACGGATGTCGGCGCGCCGCGACAGCCGCACGGTACGCGGGCCATGCGCCCTAGTCCAATAGACCCGAGCGGTGCGACAACAGATCCCGCAAGCGCAGATGTCCAAGCCGTGACGGGACACGTGTTAGCGCCCCAATGGGGATATCTGAATCGAACTGCAGAAGCGCCGCAGCCGCGATGAAGATCTTCGCCACGCTGTAGACAGGGACGATGGCGTCTGCTGACCGCTCGCCGACCACCCGGCCAGCATGCCAACCGCGGCGCCGCCTCGGTCCGACGCGGAAAGACGATCGGTGGTGCACCAACCCGCTGGCGCTTAGGGCTGACCGGAGCGAGAGCGAGAGGCTTCGGCATCGGCTCCTAGCTGATCACGACGAGCGATCCCGCGGCGATGCCGGCGATCCATGACACGCTTAGAAGCGAGATGGCGGCGATCGATGCACGCGAGCTTGTGGCTCCCAGGTCAGTAGTACGCGCCGCGGAGGCGGTCGGTTCGGTCCGGAGGTCGTCGCATGGGTCGATGACCCGCCACAACCCGTGCTGGTGACCGGTGACCTTTCAGATGCATACTGGCCCCCCGCCACCGGCACGACGCTCTGGCGGCCCGGAGACATCGACGCCGTCTTCGCCACGCTCAAGGATCTCGCCGCCGCGCCCGGTGGCAGGCTCGTTGCCGCTGGCGCCCTGGCCGCGGCCGTGGTGGTCGCGGCTGCTGGAGCGCCGTGTCCCGGTACGCCTCGGCCTTTGCTCGCAGGACTGGTTCGACCGGTACGGACCGCGGCTGGTCGAGCTTGACGAACGCGCCGCTCCCAGCGGCAGCGCCATCGTCCATGGCGATGTCCGCAGCGACAATCTCTGCCTGCTTGCCGACGGACAGGTGCGGCTGGTGGACTGGGCGCGGGGGGAATCGGGACCCGCGGCATGATCTCGTCACGCTGCTTCCGATGGTGCATCTCGAGGATGGGCCGGCACCCTCGTCGCTCCTGCGCGACCCAGTCGAGATGATCGTGCGGTTCGCGGGACCAACGATCGCTTGCGCCGCAAGCCGCGGAACGAAGCCCGCGCGAGAGCGCACTGAAGGACCGCCCCCGTTCGGTGCTGCGCCTCACCAGCGCGCGGGGTAGATGAAGTCGGCAGCTGGGCGGCCGATCCATTGGGTGATGCGCATTGCCAGGACCATCCCGGCCGCAAAGCGGGCGGTCTTCAGCCTGGTGAGCTGACTCGGCTGGCAGCGCATGTCTTGTGCAGCCTGCGGCCATGTCCCAGATCGCCCTGGCGGCGCCAGGCCAGCTGAGTCCTTCAGCCCGACGCTTGGCATCCAGGGCGG
>JAFMSC010000226.1 GCA_017353825.1 Hyphomicrobiaceae bacterium
CTGGAGCAAACCCCCGCATCCATGGCTCCCGCCTCGTTTGGTTTGAGCCCTGCCCGCCTCGTCCAGCCCATGGTTTGGGCCACTCTGATGGGACCCTTGTCCATTGTTGTGGGAATTGCCCCACAACCTGAGTCCAGAGGTTTGTGGTTGTCTTCCCAATGTCCAGACGCATAGCCTCAGCTCCAATGGCGCCGAATAAAGAACCGCCTCAAGGCGCGGCTTTCCCGGGGAGCGAACACCATGCAGGAAGCCGTCGGGCTGCTGGACAGCATCGCGGAGTTTTGTCGCCGGGCCAACATGGCCGAGTCCACCTTTGGACGCCGCGCGGTCAATGACGGCAAATTCGTGTCGCGCCTGCGCGACGGTGCGCGCATCACGCCTGAGACCCTGGAACGGGTGAGCGAATTCCTCACCACCCGGGGCGTCGCCGCGCCCGTGGCGCCCCCCGAGCTGCTGCCGCTCGTCCGGGTCGTTCCGATGCGCGCGGCGCCGACGCAGGCCGAGGGGGCGCCCGTAAAAAGCGAGCCCTCCCGCAACTTCCGCTTCTTCGATAACCGCCAGAAGTACCTCCTGTTCGTGAACACCTGCGGCGAGAAGCAGACCATTGCCAACCGCGTGGCCATGGAGCTCAGCCACCTGCATCCGGCTCCGCCCGCGGTGCGCGTGTTTGACGCGGGCATGGGCGACGGCACCGTGCTTACCCGTGCGATGCGCGAGATGCACCGCCGGCTGCCGACGCTGCCGTTCTACATCGTCGGCAAGGAGATCAGTCTCGAGGACGTGCGGCTGTCGCTCGACAAGATGGCCGACCGCTTTCACGAGCACCCCGCGACGGTGCTGGTCGTCACCAACATGTACTACACTGAGGCGCCGTGGCTGAGCCCCAAGGCGCTCTCCGCCGCCACCTCCCTGGTGTGGCATGAGGTGGCGCTCACCGGCACCACGGCGGCAGAGTTCTCCGAGCAGATCACCGCGCTTGAGCCGTTCCTCGCCAAGAACTGGCAGGCCAGGCACAGCGCCAAGACCGGCAATCCTGTTTACGAGCGCCCGGTGGCGCTGGTGATCTATCGAGACGACTTCCGCTTCCTGCTCGACGACGTGATCCCCGAGCAGGGTCGCGCGCGGGCCGACTACGACCTCGTCATCGCCTCGCAGCCCTATCGCGCGCGGGTATCCGCGGAATTCAAAGCCTCCAAGGTCATTGCGCCCTTGAGCCGTGCGCTGCGGCCGGGCGGGCGTCTGCTTGGCATCCACTCGTGCGGGCGCGATCCTGGGCTCGAGATCATCCGCAAGATCTGGCCCAACGAGAACCCATTCGAGACCAACCGCCACGACCTCCTGCGTGCCGTGCGGGCGGAGTTCGGCAGGGACGCGCGTTATTACAACTTTAACGCCTACGCGGACCAGCGCGCCGAGTTCCGCTACGACATGCACACGCTGCCCAGCGAGATCGCCGACTCGATCGGCACGTCTACGCTGTTCGCCGCCTGGAACGCTGCCGTGTACGTGGCGCAGATGGACGATGAGCGCTTGGCCGAGGTGGTGGGCACGCGACGCTATCTCGACGCCACGCGCCACGTCCTGCAGGCGCACGGCCAGCTGTGGTTTCTCGATGAGTCCTACGTCATCTCCCGCAAGCGAGACTGAGCCGTGGTCGCCCAACCCGCCAGCGGCGCCGCGCGCGAGGCGGGTTCCAACAACGGTCCGGTATCGCCCGAGGTGCTGCGCGTGGCTGCGGAGCTGGCAGCCTGCGGATCGCTGGAGACGGGTGTCAACGCAGGCGAGGACGCGCGCCGCATCGCTGGGCTGCTGCCGGCCGGCACGCCCGTCCTCATCAACCATCCGCCTAAGCGCGCCCTCGGCGCCGCGCTCGACACGCTGGTGGCGCTGCGGCGGGCCGGCCTGGAGCCCGTTCCGCACTTGGCCGCACGGCACATTTCCGAGCGGGCTGAGGCGAGGGACTTCCTGGAGAAGGCGGTGCGCCGGGCCGGCATCGGCAAGGTGCTGCTGATCGCCGGCGATCGGGCGGAGCCGGCCGGGCCCTATGCCGACAGCGCCGCGCTCCTTGCCGAAGGATTTTTCGCTGGCTCGGGCCTGACCCAGGTCGGGTTTGCGGGCTATCCGGAAGGACACCCGCAGATCCCCACTGCCGCCCTCGATGAGGCTCTGGCGCGCAAGCTGGAGCTGGCTGTGCGCCACGGGCTCAAGGCCTATCTCGTGACGCAGTTCGGCTTCGCCACAAACCGCATCGTCACCTACTGTGCGCACGTTGCGCGCCGGGCGCCGGGCGTGCCAGTCTACGTCGGCTTGGCGGGTCCAACGCGCCCCATGGTCCTATTGCGCTATGCTGAGCGCTGCGGCGTGTCGGCCGCCCTGCGGGCGCTGCACGCCGAGGGCGTCAAGGCGGTGCGCCTCTTCACCCACGTGGACCCGACCGACCAGTTGATGGTGCTCGCCGGCCACATCCGGTCAGGCAGCGCCGGTAATGTGGTGGGCGTGCACCTCTTTAGCTTCAGCGGTGTGGTGCGTACAGCTCAGTGGATGAACGCGCGCATCACGGCCCGCGGCTGACGCGCCAGGATGCCGGCCTGGTGTTCTAGACCGGCATCCCAAACCTTCACGGGGAGGTGCGCTCCGTGGCTCTAACCGGAAAACGGCGCGAGCATCCCTGCCCTGGCAGCAGCTGTTCTATTTCCCCCCCCTGCCCTTCGCGTTACCGACCCCACTGCCACCAGGTCCGATGCTGCCTAGATTTTGATTCCCTTGACTGTTTTCACTGTTGCCAGGTCCGCTAAGCGCGTTCGCGGTAGATGGTGCCAGTCCAGGTGGGCCCCCAGTAGTGCCTTGGTTGGGACCTGCGTTGTTCCCATCGTAACCAACCTGCGCGTCGCGCAGTCGCTTTACGCAATCATCGCGCTCGTCCGGCGGCATCGTCCGCCGTCGGTGCGCGCACTGCGCTTCCAGTCTTGCTAGGGTAGAGGCAATATCGTTGCCGAAGGCCCCATCCTGTTTGCCCTGGGCCACCGCCAGAGTTGCAAAACTACACGTGGAGCCGAACAACGCAACCGTGAGGAGCATCCTGATCATGCGGCCCACCTCCATTGTTGGACGTCTTGCCTTAGAGCGACCCCAAACACGACGAATTTGCGGCATTCAGCCCCAGGTATGGCGCTCCCGTGACGGTAGGTGGAGACGTAGTGGCAAGCCGGACACATCGCAAAGGACACACACGTGGCCCTAACCGTGGGTGCCCGCCGCAGAAGCCTTTCAGTTGTCAAGGGATTACGCAAGCCGTCGGGGCCCGCGCGCCACGGCAAGAACCTCAGCCGCTCCGAGGCCGCTAGGCCGTAGGCGGTAAGGCTCGACGCGGATCGGTTGAGTGTCAAGGCCCGTTTCCAGCCTATGTTGCTCACTGGGAGTTGCGGGCTCACTACCGCACGACCGCGAGCGTATAGGTCTCAGCGTCGCGGCCCTTGTAGAATTGCGGGTTCTGCTCACCCTTGAGCGCCTTGGCGAGTTCGGGCACACGCCTTTGCAGATACTCGTTGAGCTGCAGCGTATCGACACGGCCTTGATGCGTCGCATCGGCATCGCCCTTGAGCGCTTCCAAGAGCGCCTGGGTGAAAATCCCGTGTCGGTATTCGACGCTTTCAAGCGCCTCCTGATCCCAGCGTGCTGAGGAATAGGCCAGGATGTTCGCGTAATAGGCCGTATTGCCGAGCCGCTCATTGTAGGCACCGGCCGAATGGCAAGTGTCGATGAACAGAAGCCGCCGCCCCTTGGCCTGATCGATCGCCTCCTCGATGGCATACCAGGGCACAATCGAGGAGGCGCGGATCTTACCATGCGCACCTGCCGCGTCGGTCGACACGAAGCGATAGTTCGGCCCGTCATTGACCCCATGGCCGGCCAGAAACACCGCCACCGTATCGTTGATCTTTGCATCGGCGAGAATGCTGAGCGCATCGACGATGTGGGCGGCGGTCGGCGTGTCGGCATCCGAACCGCCATTGATGAGGACGCGGGCCACGGTCCTGGTGTGGAGGGGCCCGAGCTGCCGCTTGATCGCGTCGGCGAAGCCGATGGCATCCTCGCCAGTGTAATTGAGGTCGCAGCTGGTGTTGGGCCGGCACCAATCGCTGATGCCCGGATATTTGCTGACGCCAACAGCCAGAATATAAAGTGTGCCGCGCTTGTCGAGCTCACCCACACTTTGATTGGTCAGCGTCAGCGTGCCGTCCTCTACCCTGGACCAGCCGATTTCGTTGAGCGCCGTCATCACGATGGTGTTTTTGCCCTTGGCGAGCGGCACGCTGAATTGATGCTCGCCGGGCTCGAATCTTGGGCCTGTCGGCGGCAGGAAATCGTCGAGCTGGCGGCCATTCACTTGGATGCGGATCCGGGTGACGGGGTCGGGCGTTGCGGCGAGCGCGACCTTCACCGGAACGCTGCCAGGCGCCGCAACTGAGGCGTCCGCCGCGGGCGACAGAATGCGAAGCCGCGGCGTCTTCCGGCCGAGCAGATCCGAGAGCCTGAAAGCCGTGCCCCAGGACGTACGGACCGCCTCCTCGGCCGAGGCGAGCCGGATGGCCTTCGCCACGACATCGGGCCTGTTCAAATGCTTGCGCAACTGCCCGGCCGTGACGTAGTCGGCGGCCTTGTCCGGTCCCCTGTTGATCTGCCAGCCCACGATCTTGTCGGCGCCCGGCGAGCCCGCATAATAACCCTGCGGCGTCCAGATCACCCATTCGCCGTCCTCTCCGCGGAAAATACTGACGATCAGCTCGCGGGTCTGCAAATTCCAAAGCCGCACGGTCTGATCGGCCGAGCCGGAAACGAGATAGCGGCCGTCCGGAGAGGCAGCCGCGGCCCAGACCGTGCTTTCGTGGCCCACGAAATCCCCAAGCTTGTTGCCATCGAGACCGTAGGCGGAGAGAGCGCCCAGGTCGCCGCCAACAATGACGGCCTTGCCAGCCGGAGAAAGGCTAACGGACTTGAGTCGCTCTGCGCTGAGGGGATCGAGCTTGATGGATACCGGGGATGAGCTTCCGGTCGTCGAAACTTCGAGGGGGACTGAAACAGCGCCCTGCTCGATGGATAGTTTATACTGTTTGACGTTGGACCGGACCCAGCGGTCCGCCCTGTTGAGGGGCTGCGGCTCGGACAAGGCCTGCCCGGGTTCCGGCAGGCGAAATGTGCGTTCGAGCGGGTCCTGATCCGCAGTCGGCATCGTCTCACTTGTCTTCCTATGACCCCAGGCGATGCTGCGCCCATCGGCCGAGAACCCTACGGGCCCTACCGGGAGCCCAGTGCCCATCTCGACCGCTTTGGTCTCACCGGTCTTGGGGTCCCAGGCCTGGATGTCACCGTTGAACCCTCCGGTCGCCACCAGGCCATCAGGGGAGTAGCCGCTCGCAAAGACGCTATTGTCATGCTTGGTGTAGGTCGTGACTTCCCGGCCGGATGCAACATCCCAAATATGCTGGACAAAGGGGCAGCGTCCCCCACACCATCCGTAGGTTCCCGCGGTCGAGAGCAATAAGCTGCCGTCGGGCGAAAAGCGGAGCGAGCCGATCTGCAAGCCCGTTTGGGCTGCATTGGCGAGCATATTTTCGGCTGCCGCGGTCATCCCGTCCCAGAGCCAGATCTCGCCCGACTCGTCCCCGCTCGCAATGGTGCCGCGGGATGAGACGGCAAGCGCCGTAACCGGAGAGCTATGGCCTTTCCTCTCCTCGTCTGCGAAAAGGCCCTTCCGCTCCTTGATGAGCGTGCCGTCGGCCACGCGCCACAGCCGCAGCGTTTTACCGCTTGCCGTCACAGCGCGCGCGCCATCCGGCGTGAAAGCCAGGGCACTTATATAATCGGGATGCCCCTTGAGCCGGTGCAGTGGCGTTGCCCGCTCCACGTCCCAGATCATGGCGCTCTGATCAACGCTGCCGGAAATCAGCTTTTTGCCATCGGGCGAGAAGGCCAAACTGACGACTGCATCGCGGTGGCCCTCCAACAACGCTTTCAGCTCGCCGCTGGCGAAGTCGTAGAGACGGATGGAGGCCGCTTCGCACGGATCAGAGCAAGCGGTGTCGAAATAGCCGCTGGCCGCGAGCCAGCGGCCGTCGGGCGAAAGCGCCATCGCGTCGATTTTGCCTTTCCCGCCCGGTCCCGATTGACCGCGAATGGTGCGGGCCGTCACGCCCTTGTGCCAATTCCACACCCGGATGACCTTGTCTTCGCCTGCAGACACGATGAAGCTGCCGTCCGGCGTGAAAGCCAGGTCCCTGACGCGGGCCATATGTCCGCCTGTGTCGAGCTGCAGGATCGGCATTGCCTCGGCCCCGGGGATGGGCGTCGGCTCGGCGGCCAGCACGACCGTCAGGCGCCTCTCGCTCGCCCCGCGGCGCACGATCAGCTTGATCTCCGTGCCGGGTGGTTTCGCCGCCAGATCGGCCTCGAAGCCGGCCTTGTTCTCCACCAGCAGGCGATCGAGGTTGACAATGACGTCGCCCGCTTCGAGCCCGGCCTTTTCCGCAGGTGCGCCTGCGGTGCGTCCCGTCACGATCACGCCGTGCGGGCTTTCGATGCCGAGCTTTGCGGCATCCTGCGCTTTGAGGTCTTCGAAGGTAGCGCCGAGCCAGCCCTTGGTCCGTTCCTCCGCGCGCGCCGCGCCGCATAGGGCAAAACAAAGGAGAAAAATGACAAGCGCCCGCATGTCGCTCCCCCCAAGCCACTATCTTGGGTGAGCCTACCACAGGGTGGGTGAAGATGGCAGTCGCGGTTCTTGGACCAGCCCCGCGTGAGACTGGGCAAGGTTCGGACATGGCCCAACTCGGGTTCCACACCGGACTTCATGGGGGCTTCATGTGGGCTTCATGTGGGCTCCACATGGGGCTTAATGTGGGCCCAGATGGGGCTTTCGCGGGGGGCTGCGGGCGGCGGCCGCCCGTGCGTCAGGCGCGGCCAGCCTTGACCCTGACGCCGGGCGC
>JAFMSC010000227.1 GCA_017353825.1 Hyphomicrobiaceae bacterium
GATCAAGGCTGCTCGCGAGCTGTTCGACCAGATCGAATACCCCGTTCTCCTGCACTGCAAGTCTGGTGCGGACCGCGTGGGGCTGATGAGCGGGCTCTACCGGCTGTTCCGGGAGGGCGCGCCGGTTGAGGAGGCCAAGAAGGAGCTATCGCTCCGCTACGGGCACATCCGGCAGGCCGATACCGGCATTCTCGACCGCTTCTTCGAGAAATACCTGGAGGACAACAAACAGCGGCCGATGCCGTTCATGCAATGGGTCGAGACCGTCTACGACCCCGACGCCCTGAAGCGCGACTTCCACTCGGCGGGCTGGGCTCGCCGCCTGGTGGACGAGATCCTCAAGCGCGAGTAGCGGGGGCCGCGTCAGACCCTCGCCGCCGATGTTTCCGATCTTGACTGCTGCTCGGAAGCTGGGCCTGGCCCGAATCACGGCAGCCGCATCAGCGCCTGGCCCATGTGCACGCGGGCGCCTTCCTCGATGCCGGGGCACAGGGTAAAGCCGGCGGGGGCGAACACAATGATGGTGGAGCCGTGTTCGAACCATCCGAGCTCCTCGCCCTTCTTGAAGGCCGCATCGCAGGCGATGATGTTCGGCCCCTTGTGTTTGAGGTTGAGCAGCACGTCGAGGAAGTGCAGGCGGATGCTGGCGACCAGGATGGCCGCCACGGGCACCAGCATGATAGGGTGGCCGGTGGCCGACAACCTGGTCCTGATCAGAGCCCGCTCGTTCTTGCAGAACAGCTTCTCGACGCGCTTCAGGGCGATCGGGTTGACGTTCCAGGTATCGCCGGAAATGTAGGTCACCTGCTCGACCCGGCAGTCGTATGGGGCGTGGAACCGGTGGTACATGCTGGAGGTGAGGCGAAGCGTGGCGTAGTGCCCGTCGCGGAACACCTCGTCCAGCTCGGGGCCGCCGAACAGCTCGCTGAGCGCATAGGGGAAGCCCTTCACCTGCAGCACCTCCGTGCCGGCCACCGGGCCGCAGGCGCCGACGATGGCGTCGCACGGGCTGACCAGGACCTCGATGTCGCCGTCGATCGGCCGCGCGCCTTCGCGCAATTCGCGCGTGAAGCAGTCGTGCATGCTCTTGAAGTGCGACGTCTTGGCCTCGCTCAGATCGAGGTCGGAGAACAGGCGCCAGACGCGGATCGAGAGGTCGCGCACCAGCGGCTGCTCGATCTTGCTGAACCAGCCCAGGAGCTGCGTGGCCAAGCGCCGCGGGATGCGGTTCGTCAGCAGGAAATTCACCTGCTCCTGTTGGGTGACCCGGGCCAGCAGGGATCGCAGCCTGGGTCTCGGCGTCATTTGCGTCGTCATTGGAGTCGTCATGGGCCTGTCATAAAAGGGTTAGCTCGGGTGGATAGCGATGGCAGCTATGGATTCGCAAGCGCTGACATACGCCCTCTACGGGCTTGCGGCCCTGGCGCTGGCTGCGGGCTTGGTGAAGTTGAAGCGGCGGCTTGAGCTGTCACTGGCAAAGCACCCCTCGCTGACCGGCCACGCCCGTGTGGCCCGACGCATTGCGTCCCTGATCCCCTTCTATGAATACGACGACAGCTTGTTCTTCAACTCGGACGATGCGCCGCAAGACGTGGCAGCGCGGCGCCGGGCGGGGTTCGAGCGGCTGGCCCGGCTCTACGCGGAGCGCTTCGCCAAGACCAGGCTGGCAACCGCCAAGGTGAAGGAGCCGATCTCCGACCTCAAGTTCACCGAGGCCTATCGGGTGCCGTTCCAGTTCAGCCGACGGGTGCGCGAGAACCTCGGTGCCGGCACGTTCGTTGAGTCCTCCTCCGGGGTGACGCTCACCGACCTCGACGGCAATCGCTTCTACGACCTCACGGGCTCGTACGGTGTCAACGCCTTCGGCTACGACTTCTATAAGGAGTGCATGGAGCGCGGACTGGCGCGAACGCAAGCCCTGGGGCCGGTGCTCGGGTCGTATCATCCGCTCGTGGCCTACAACGTCGAGCGCATCAAGCAGATCTCCGGGCTCGACGAGGTGTCGTTCCATATGTCGGGCACCGAGGCCGTGATGCAGGCGGTGCGGCTTGCCCGCTATCACACGCGCCGTACGCATCTGGTGCGCTTTTCCGGGGCCTACCACGGCTGGTGGGGCGACGTGCAGGCAGGCGTGGGCAACCCGCTGCCGGCACGCGAGACCTACACCTTGCGGGACATGTCGGCGCGGGCCCTCAAAGTGCTGCGCACGCGCCGCGATATCGCCTGCGTGTTGGTGAATCCGTTGCAGGCCATGCACCCCAACGCCAGCCCTGCCGCAGATTCGGCCCTGGTGGACAGCGCGCGCGCCGCGCACTTTGACAAGGCCCGTTACACCGACTGGCTCAAGCGCCTGCGCGCGGTGTGTACGCAGCGCGGCATCGTCCTGATCTTCGACGAGGTGTTCGTCGGATTCCGCCTGGCGCCCGGCGGGGCGCAGGAGTACTTCGGCGTGCGCGCCGACATGGTGACCTACGGCAAGACGCTGGGTGGCGGTTGGCCGGTGGGCGTCGTCTGCGGCCGCGCCGACCTCATGCAGCGCTTCCGCGAACACCGCCCGGCCGACATCTGCTTCGCGCGCGGGACCTTCAACACCCACCCCGGCGTGATGGGTGCCATGGCGGAGTTCCTGGAGCGCATCGAGGCGCCGGACATCCGCGAGCTCTACACCAACCTCGACGCCAAGTGGAACGGGCGCGCTGAGCGCCTCAATCGGCGCCTTGCTGAAGCGGGTGTGCCGGTGCGGGTGGCCAACATGTCGTCGATCTGGACCGTGCTCTACACCAGGCCGTCGCGCTACAATTGGATGTTCCAGTTCTACCTGCGCGCCGAGGGCTTGGCGCTGAGCTGGATCGGTACCGGCCGCCTGATCTTCAGCCTCAACTACACCGAGGCCGACTTCAACGCGGTGGCCGATCGGTTCGTTGTCGCCGCCAAGGCCATGGATGCGGACGGCTGGTGGTGGGCCTCCCCGGCGGCGAGCAACAAGGCGATCCGGCAGCGGATCTTGCGCGAAGTCCTGGCGCAACGCCTCATCGGCGGCGGGCGAGCGGCGGGAGCCGGAGCCCCGCCACATCCCTCACACGCCCTTCCGCCAGGCGGATCAAGTCCGTCGGCGTGATGGGCAAGCCGCATTGGAGGGCGCCGCCTGTGCCCCGATGCCCATTTGCGGCAGGCCGCGTACCGGATGCTCATTCTCCAGGCCGGGGCGCCTCGGCGGCAGGCGCTGGGTGCTCGAAGCGGGCGGCGATCCAGCGGCACACTACGTAGAACGCGGGCGTGAACAGGAGGCCGAAGGCGGTGACGCCGATCATGCCGGCGAACACCGCCGTGCCCATCGCCTGGCGCAGCTCGGCGCCGGCGCCGATCGCCCAGACCAGCGGCACCACGCCGAAGATGAAGGCCAACGACGTCATGAGGATCGGGCGCAGGCGCAGCTGGGCGGCCTCGGCCGCCGCTTGCCAGCGGTCGCGCCCGCGGTCCTCCAGCTGCTTGGCGAACTCCACGATCAGGATGGCGTTCTTGGCGGCGAGGCCGATCAGTACCACGAACCCGACCTGGGTGAGGATGTTGTTGTCCTGCCCGCGCAGGATCACGCCGGTGATGGCGGCCACGAGGCACATCGGCACGATCAGGATCACGGCAAGCGGCAGGGTGAGGCTCTCGTATTGCGCCGCCAGGACCAGGAACACGAACACCACGGCCAGCAGGAAGGCGAAGATCGCCGTGTTGCCTGCCCTAAGCTGCTGGAAGGCGAGCGTGGTCCACTCGTAGCCGATGCCCTCGGGCAGCGTCTGCGCGGCCACGTTCTGCAGCGCGTCGATGACCTGGCCCTGCGAGGTCCCCGGCAGCGGCGAGGCGTCCAGCTCGGCCGCCGGATAGAGGTTGTGGCGCGGCACCCGGAATGGTCCCGTGATGCTGCGCACGGTGCTGAACGAGCCGAGCGGCACGGTCTGGCCGGTGCTGTTGCGCACGCGGATCTTCAGGACATCCCTGGAATCGAGACGGAACGGCGCGTCCGCCTGGGCGAGGACGCGGAAGGTGCGGCCCAGCAAATTGAAGTCATTGACGTAGGTGGAGCCGAGGAAGGTCTGCAGCGCGCCGAATACGTCCGATACGTTGACGTTGAGCATCTCCGCCTTAGTTCGGTCTATGTCGAGGTAGAGCTGCGGAGTGGACGTCTCGAACAGGGAGAACACCTGCGTGAGGCCCGGCAGCTGCGAGGCCTTGGCCACCATGTCGTTGACGGCCTTCTGCAGCGCCGCAGTGCCAATGCTTCTGCGGTCCTGGATCATCATGCGCACGCCGCCCGCGGTACCGATGCCGCGCACCGGCGGAGGCGAGACCACCAGAACCAGTCCCTCCTGAATGGTCGATAGGCGCCGGAACATCGCCGCCTGGATGGCCGGCGCCGACCGCTCCGGGTCGCGCGCGCGCTTCTCGAACGGTTCCTCCACGATGAAGACCGCGCCGGCGTTGGGCGCATTGGTGAAGGTGGCGCCGGAGAAGCCCACGATGTTGACCGCATGGGCGACGCCGGGCGTATCCAGCGCGATGTCCACCACCTTGCGGTTGACTTCGTCGGTGCGGGCAAGCGAGCTGCCTGGCGGCAGCTGCACGATGCCGATCAGATACCCCACGTCCTGGTTGGGGATGAAGCCCGCAGCGGTCCTGCGAAACTCGTTGAGGCCATAAGCCAGAATGCCCGCGTAGGCGATCAGCATCAGCGCGGCGATGCGCACGATGCGGCGGGCGAGCCAGCCGTAGCCGCCGGCCAGCCCGTCGAACACCCAGTTGAAGGCGCGGAAGAAGCCCCGGATGGGCCAGGCCCACCAGGGTACCCGCGCGCGCTCGGTGTGCGGCCTGAGCAGCAGCGCGCACATGGCCGGCGACAGCGTGAGCGAGACGATGAGGGAGATGATGGTGGCGCCGGCGATGGTCAGCGCGAACTGGCGGTAGAACTGGCCGGAGATGCCGGTGATGAAGGCCGAGGGCACGAACACCGCCGTCAACACCAAGGCGATGGCGACAAGTGCACCTCCCACCTCGTCCATGCTGCGCCGCGCCGCGTCGCGTGGGCTGAGGCCGGCCTCGATGTTGCGTTCCACGTTCTCCACCACCACGATGGCGTCGTCCACAACAATGCCGATGGCCAGCACCAAGCCGAACAGTGACAGGTTGTTCAGGCTGAACCCGAACAGGTCCATCACGAAGAAGGTGCCCACCAGCGACACGGGAATCGCGAGCAGCGGGATGATGGCCGCCCGCCAGGTCTGCAGGAACAGGATCACCACCAGCACGACCAGGACGATCGCTTCCAAAATGGTGTCCCGGACGGCGTCGACCGACTGCTGGATGAACTCAGTGGGATTGTAGATGATGGCGTGCTTGAGCCCCCCCGGGAAGTCCTTGGCGAGCTCGTCCACTTTGGCCTTAACCTCGCGCGCGGCCTCAAGCGCATTCGTCCCTGGCTGCTGGAAGATGCCAAGGCCGATGGCCGGGTCGCGATCGAGGTAGGAGTTGGTGGTGTAGTCCTGTGCCGCCAGCTCCACCTTGCCGATGTCCCTGATGCGCACGACGGAGGTATCGGTCCGTTTGACGACGATGTTGCCGAATTCGCCGGCGTCGGCGAGGCGCCCGAGCGTCTGCACGGCGATCTGGAAGGCGCCGGGCTGGTCCACAGGCGGCTGATTGAGTACGCCGGAGGCCACCTGCACGTTCTGGGCCTGCAGCGCGGCGACCACATCGCTGGCGGTGAGGCTCAGCGACTGTAGCCGGTCCGGGTCGAGCCACACGCGCATGGAGTAGTCGCGCACGCCGAACACCGTGATCGAGCCGACACCGTTGATTCGGCTGAGCACGTCGTTGATCTGCACCGTGGCGTAGTTGGAGATGAACAGCGTGTCGCGCGTCTTGTCGGGCGAATAGAGGTGCACGACCATCATCAGGTCGGGCGAGGCCTTGTTGACGGTGACGCCGATGTTGCGCACGTCCATCGGCACCCGCGGCAGCGCGGTCGAGACGCGGTTCTGCACCTGCACCTGGGCGATGTCGAGGTTGGTGCCGAGGTCGAAGGTGACGGCGATCGTGAAGCGCCCGTCTCCGGTCGCGTTCGATGAGATGTAGAGCATGTTTTCGACGCCGTTCACCTGCTGCTCGATGGGCGCGACAACGGTGTTGGCGACCACGTCGGCGCTTGCGCCGGGAAACTGGCCCGTCACGTTGACCGTGGGCGGCGCGATGTCCGGGAACTGGGCGACCGGCAGGCGAAAGAGGGACACGATCCCCAGGATGACGAACACGACCGAGACGACGCCCGCGAAGATCGGCCGGTCGATGAAGAAGTGCGAGATGCGCATCGCCCGCCCGCCGGATCAATGCGAAGGCGCCGGTTCGTGCTCCATCACGGCCTCGGCCGTGGACATCTCTGGCGTGACCTTGGTGCCAGGCCGCGCGCGCATCAGGCCGTTGACGACGACGCGGTCGTTGGTCTCAAGGCCCGACGACACCACGCGCAGCCCATCGACCACCGGGCCCAAAGTGACATACTTCGGCTGGGCGACGTTGTTGTCGTCCACCACCAGCACGTATTTGCGCACCTGCTCGGTTCCGATGGCAGCGTCGGGCACCAGCAGGGCCTCGGCCGGCGGGCCGGTGGCCACCTGGATGCGACCGAACATGCCCGGCGTGAGGATGCCATCGGGGTTTGGGAACACGGCGCGCGCGCGGATGGTACCCGAGCCGGTGTCAATGGCGTTGTCCACGAAATCCATGTTGCCGGGATGGGAAAAAATCTGCTCGTCCAGGAGCTTCAGCGTCACGGGCACCTTGCCCGCGTTGTTGATCTTGTTCGGCTCGCTCCCGGTCATGCGCCGGTAGCTGAGGTAGGAGCCTTCGTCCGCCGTGAACTCGAAGCGGATCGGATCGGTGGACTGGATGGTGGCGAGCAGTGTCGTCGTGGCGGCACTGGTGCCGCCCATGAC
>JAFMSC010000571.1:0-491 GCA_017353825.1 Hyphomicrobiaceae bacterium
ATCCGCAAGCACCCGCTCGAGCTGGGTGATGGTGTCGACGCCCGCGCCGAAGTAGCCGTCGAACGCCATCGCCGTGGTGTTGCCGAGCGGCACGCCGGCGGCGTTGCGCAGATACTGGTTTCCAGTTACCGCCAGCGCGCCCATGGACACGCCATGGAAGCCGTTGGTGAAGTAGATCACGTTCTTGCGGCCGGTTGCCTTGCGGGCGATCTTGAGCGCGGCCTCGACCGCGTTGGTGCCGGTCGGGCCGGTGAACTGCATGACATAGTCGGTGAGCCCGCGCGGCTTGAGGATGATCTCATCCATGGCCTCGAGGAAGGCCTCCTTGGCATCGGTGTGCAGGTCGAGGCTGTGGGCGATGCCGTCCTCCAGGATGTAGTCGACCAGCGCGGCCTTCAGGATCGGGTTGTTGTGCCCGTAGTTGAGCGAGCCGGCGCCGGCGAGGAAATCGAGATAGCGCTTGCCGCTGACGTCGAACAGCTCGGTGCCCC
>JAFMSC010000571.1:501-2262 GCA_017353825.1 Hyphomicrobiaceae bacterium
GGGAAGCTGCGCGCGTAGGAGCGCACGTTGGATTCGAGCCGCACGAACACTTCGTTGTTCATCGGCTGCGTGGTGCTGATCATGTCCATGGTGTCCCTCTTGGTCCGTTGCCGCGGCGACGACCCCGCGTCATCGAGCGGGACCCTAGGCAAGCCGCGCGGCGACCGATGTGATCGCCGGCACAGAAACGCGGATTTGTCGTAAGGCCCTCATTCGACGAGGGTAAACTTCGCCCTGGCGCGGCCCCGGCGCCTGGCGCCGATTTGGCGCCTGAACGGCCCTGGGAGCTCTCAAAGGGCATAAAGGCAGGGCATAAGCGGCGCCGGCGAGCCAGGGGCGACTGCCCGGCCGCGGGGACCCACGTTCATTATTTCGTGGAGGAGATACCCGTCTCGCCGAGCTCCAGGCACAACGGCGGGCCGGTTTTGGCTTTGTCGCGTCGTAGCGACGGATGGGGCCTTGCGCTAGCCCGCATAGCGCGCGGTCGGCCAGTCCCAGCAGGCGAGTGTCAATCCCGCCCCTTCGACCGCGAGCGCGGCCTTGTAGCCCTCCGCGACGTCCAACTCCCTGAGCCACCAGCGTCGGGCCTCCGCCTGGTCGGGCCGTGTCGCCAGCAGTCGCGCCGGAAGGCCCGGCCCGAACGCCACATCGAACTGATCGAGCGGCAGCGACAGCCCGTCGCCTTTGGCCTTGATATAGGCCTCCTTGCGGGTCCAGCAGTCGAAGAACGCGTCGTGCCGCAGCACCTCGGGCACGCTTGCAAGCCTATCCCGCTCGCTCGGGGAAAAGAAGCGTGCTGCGATCTCCAGCACCTCCATGTCGCGACGGATCTCTTCCACGTCGACGCCAAGCGCACGCTCGAGCGTCACCGCGATGAGCAGGAGCTCGCCCGAATGGGATACGTTGAAGCGCAACGGCGTGTCGGGCACCGCCAGCGCCGGCTTGCCATAAGGGCTGTAGCCGAAGGCGAGCGCCTCCGGCGGCATGTCGAGGTAGCGGCCGAGCAGCGTTCTGAGCAGACCGCGGCTGATGAGGCTGCGCCGGCGGTCGCGCTGGAAGTGCAACCGGGCTATCCGCTCGCGCTCGTCGCCCGACAGGATCGGCTCCAACGCGACGGCGGACGCGTCGGGCCAGTCAAGCCGCGCGCGCCAGACATGGACCGCGCCGTCCGGCCACGGGCGACGGTCCGGCGGCGGCATCCATCCGCATCGGCTGAGCATCATGGCCCACTCTTATCACCCTGCCCGCTGCAAGGCGGCGAACAATCGACCATCGCAAATCGCGCATTGTGTGACGCAGGGCACATCGGCCGCCATCCCGGCTCCCTAGAGTGGCGCCATCGATCACGCCGGACCACCGGCTTTAGCTTTGGAGCCAGCCATGATCACCGCCTCTGTCGCCTTGAACCCGCCCGTGCGCGCCACCGTGACCTTCGCGTCCCTGAGCGATTCCCCCCTCGGCCGGCCGGTCGCGCTCCGCCAGGACGTCCTGCCCCCTGCCGACCTGGAAGAGCGCCGCTGGCAGCTCGAATGGGAGCGCCGCAACGTCGAGGACTGAAGTCCAAAGCATCCCCAATCTCGCTGGTCATGGCCGGGCCTCGTCCCGGCCATTGGCGTCCTTCGCGCGCATCCTCGCGCGGCCAGGACCAGGCCTCGCGCGCAGCGTGCGGTTGCGGGCGATCAGGTGCGTGAACATGCCGTGCGGGCCGCCCGGATGGACCTCGAGCGTGGCGTTCGTGACGATCTTCGATTGCCGGGCTGA
>JAFMSC010000228.1 GCA_017353825.1 Hyphomicrobiaceae bacterium
CGTCGGCAAGCACGATCGCGCCACCCCCCTCGGCAGCGTGCCAAGCCTCGGCCGTGCCGGCAATAAGGGCAATGCCAGACCGTCCCGCGAGCGCTTCCAGGAGGGCCGCCCGCAGCCTCTCGTTCTCGACGATGTAGGTTGCCGGCTCTCCCCGCTCCACCGTGTTATCGTAGGAGACGAGAATGGGACGGAATGCGTCGCCTAGCGCGGAGTCGGTGATGTCGACGGCCGTGACGGGCTCAGCGTGAGGAGCAAGCGTCCGCCAGGCCCCAAGCACATCGAGCAGTCGCTTGGACCCGGCCGAGACGGCCGAGGCGCGGGCGTCGGGCTCCGCCGGTGCCGCGTTGGACACCAATGGGTCGACGAGAGCGATGCGGCCCGCGGGTGCCAGGCCATCGGCTAGTGCGCAGGCGAGCGCGACTCCGATGGCGCCGCCGCCGACGATGACCACGTCATAGGCCTCCCTGTCGCGATCGGCCGGCCCGCCGCCACTGACAGGAGTCCGCTTGACAGGGCTCACGGCTGGGCCTCCCTTCCCCGGATGCTCTGAACCTGGGTAACGCCATGCCGCCAGCCGACCCCGCATCGCCGGGAGCGATCGACAGCTTGCTCTCCATCCTGGACCTGGAGCGCCTTGAGGATAACCTCTTCCGCGGTCGCAGCCCTCAACAGTCTTGGCAGCGCGTGTTCGGGGGCCAAGTGCTGGGCCAGGCGCTCGTGGCCGCCGTGCGCACCGTGGACCCACGGCGCGTCACCCACTCGCTGCATGCCTACTTCCTGCTCGGCGGCGACCCGACCTGCCCCATCATCTACAGCGTCGAGCGGGTGCGCGACGGCGGCAGCTTCTCCACGCGCCGGGTAACAGCCATCCAGCACGGCCGGCCGATGTTCGTCATGAGCGCTTCCTTCCACAAGGCCGAGGCGGGCTTCGACCACCACAGCGAGATGCCCGGGGTGCCGGCGCCGGAGGAGCTGCCGAGCGAACAAGAGCTGAAGGCCAGGATGATCGCCCATCTGCCGACAAACATGCGCAGCTACTGGGAGCGCGAGCGTCCCATCGAGCTGCGCCCCGTCGATGCTTCCCGCTACTTCTCGCGCGAGCTGCGCCGGCCCGAACAATACATCTGGATGCGCGCCACGGGCGGCCTGCCCGACGATTTCCCCTTGCACCAGTGCGTGCTCGCCTACGCCTCGGACTTCTCGCTCCTGGACACCGCGTTGATCGCCCATGGCAAGCTCATGTTCGACAAGGATGTCCAACTGGCGAGCCTGGATCACGCCCTGTGGTTCCACCGCCCCTTCCGCGCCGATGATTGGCTGCTCTACGCCCAGGAGAGCCCCAACGCCCACGGCTCGCGCGGGTTCTGCAGGGGCAGCATTTTCACCCGCGACGGCCTGCTGGTCGCCTCTACAGCCCAGGAAGGCTTGATGCGTCAACGCACCTCGGCGTTTTTGCCTAGATAGTGGGCAACTCTTCACATTTGCCCATATTTAGAGCATTGACTGGGTTTTGGCCATAGCCGCCCTGTGCCGGAAATTTAGGCTGTTCTTCAAAGACTTGTCCCCAGAATCCCCAGTCTGGCATGCGTCTTGACTCTCACCACTTGGCGCTGCTTTGCGGCGTCGAGGGAAGAGAGGGGAGAGTTGCGTCTTTGCCCAGAGTGAGCCCGGACGCCAGAAAACAGGGGAAACCAACCCAAGGGGAAATCCATGAAGCTCGTGACCGCCATCATCAAGCCCTTCAAGCTCGAGGAAGTCCGCTCCGCGCTGACCGACATCGGCCTGCAGGGCATGACCGTGACCGAAGTCAAAGGCTACGGCCGACAGAAGGGGCACACCGAAATCTACCGTGGCGCCGAGTACGCGGTGAGCTTTCTGCCCAAGGTGAAGATCGAGGTCGTGGTGCCGTCGGACCGGGTGGACAAGGCCGTTGAAGCCATCGTCCGCTCGGCCAAGACGGGGCAAATCGGCGACGGCAAAATCTTCGTTTCTGCCATCGATCATGCGGTGCGCGTCCGTACGGGCGAAACCGATGATAGCGCGATCTAGTCCTCTCACCTGCTAGCAAGAACCTGAGAAGTCGCCACACAACTTGGAGGCAACCTAAATGAATGTCGGTGGTTTGCGCCGGATTGCATCGCTCGCAATTCTGGCGGGTCTGGTAGGGATGGCGCTCGAGCCGTCATTGGCCCAAGCGGCCGATGCGCCTATGCCCAACAAGGGGGATACGGCGTGGATGCTCACCGCCTCGACACTCGTCCTCCTGATGACCATTCCGGGCCTCGCCCTCTTCTACGGCGGCCTGGTGCGCACAAAGAACATGCTCTCGATGCTGATGCAGGTATTCTACACCGTGTGCATCGTGTGCGTAATCTGGGCGCTCTACGGCTACAGCATGACCTTCAGCGAGGGCACCACCTACAACGCCTTCTTCGGTGGGTTCTCCAAGGCGTTCCTCAAGGGCGTCACCGCAGATTCCACGGCCGAGACCTTCACCGATCGGGTGGTGATCCCCGAACTCGTGTACGTCTGCTTCCAGATGACGTTCGCGGCCATCACTCCGGCGCTGATCGTGGGCGGCATGGCGGAGCGCATGAAGTTCTCCGCGATCGCCCTCTTCATCCCGCTGTGGGTGACCTTCGTCTACTTCCCGATCGCGCACATGGTCTGGTACTGGGCCGGCCCGTCAGCGACCGTCGGAGCTGCCAAGGCCCTTGCAGCGGCCGCCGATCCGGCGGCCAAGGAAGCGGCCCAGAAGGCGGTCGATGCGGTGGCGGCCAATGCTGGTCTCGCCTTCCAGTGGGGCGCCATCGACTTCGCTGGCGGCACCGTGGTGCACATCAACTCAGGGATAGCCGCGCTGATGGGCGCGCTGTTTGTCGGCAAGCGCGTCGGCTTCGGTAAGGAGGCCATGCCGCCCCACTCGCTGACGCTGACGCTCGTCGGCGGCGCCCTCTTGTGGGTGGGCTGGTTCGGTTTCAACGCGGGCTCCGCGCTCGAGGCCGGCGGCACCGCCGCGTTGGCGATGACCAACACCTTCGTCGCCACGGCGGCGGCTGCGCTGGCATGGCTGGTGGTCGAGAACCTCGCTAAAGGCAAGCCGAGCCTCCTCGGTGCCGTCACCGGCGCGGTGGCCGGCCTGGTGGCCGTCACGCCCGCGTCAGGCTATGCAGGTCCGATGGGGGCTATCGTGCTCGGCATCATTGCTGGCGTGGCGTGCTACATCGCCTGCTCGGCGGTGAAGAGCGCGCTGGGCTACGATGACGCACTCGACGTGTTCGGCGTGCACTGCATCGGCGGCATCGTCGGCGCCCTGCTCACCGGCATCCTCGTGAACCCGGCTCTCGGCGGCACCGGCATCTTCGACTACGCCGCCGGCAAGGTCGCCGACTTCGATACGATGACCCAGCTGTGGGCCCAGTTCAGAGCCGTGTGCCTGACGCTGGTGTGGTCGGGCCTCGGCACGATCATCCTGCTCGGCGTCGTCCGCGTGATCGTTGGATTGCGGCCGGCCAGCGACCAAGAGCGCGAGGGCCTCGACCTCGTCGATCACGGCGAGCGCGCTTACAACTACTGAGCCTACTGCGGCGGAGCCTGGTGCTTCATCGGGCTTCGCCGTCTCTCGTGGGTGCCTGATCCCAAACGCGCGCCCGGAACCAAGTGGTCATCGGCCGTACTTTGGGCGCCGACTTTATTTCAGGTCCTTATACAGAGCTTAGCGCCCATGCGCAGCCGTGACAGGAGGCGCTCAAGATGGTCGCGCTTGAGCGCGATGCAGCCCTCGGTAGGCCCGTAGCCGGGGCGCGCCGCGTGCATGAAGACGGCGCTGCCGGCGCCACGCACCCGCGGCCTGACGTTGTGGCTCAGCACCACGACAAGATCGTAAAGTCCGTCGGCGCGCCAGAGGTGCTCCGCGCTGGCCGGATAGGGGTGACGCACCGGCCGATTGTAATTGCGGTCTGCCGGGGCGTCGCACCAGCCATCGCGAAGGAAGATTCGCCGAACGGGCAGCCGCGTAGCCGGGCGGCGTACACGGTCCGCACGGTAGAGGACGGCCAGAACGCGCCAGCAGCCGACGGGTGTGGCCCCGTCTCCCTCGCGCTTACGCGTCCGGCGCCCGCTGCGGCCAAGCGCGCAGGCAAAGGCAAGTCCGCCGAGCTTAACGAAACCCCGCGGCCGTGCCGCCGACAGGCCCATGACGAGGACCGTCTGCCGACGCCGCCAGTGGCGCGCGGCACGAGACTCACCGGAACCCCGGGACATGGCTAGGCGCGATCCGAAGCTAGGCGAAGCGGACCCCAAAGTCCGGCCCCTGTTTCACACGCCTGAGTAATGCTAGACTTCCGGCCGCCTGGCAACAAATCCGCATCTGGAGCCAAAGTGATATGAGCACCGCACGGAAGATTCTCATCGTCGACGACGACGAGGACCTTCGTGAGTCCCTCAAGGATCAGCTGGCATTGCACGACGAGTTCGAGGTGGTCACAGCCCCCACAGCGTCGAGGGCGATCGACGCCGTCAAGGGCAACCATCTGGACCTCATCCTCCTTGACGTGGGCCTACCTGACATGGACGGGCGCGAAGCCTGCAAGCTCTTGCGCAAGACAGGGTTCAAGAGCCCCATCGTCATGCTGACGGGCAACGATTCCGACGCCGATATGATCCTCGGGCTCGATTCCGGAGCCAACGACTACATCACCAAGCCCTTCAAATTCGCGGTGCTGCTGGCGCGCATCCGGGCGCAGCTGCGCCAGCACGAGCAGAGCGAGGATGCGGTGTTCACGATCGGCCACTACGCGTTCAAGCCGGCCTCAAAGATGCTCGTGGACGAGAAGGGCTCCAAGGTCAGGCTGACTGAGAAGGAGACCTCCATTCTTAAGTACCTCTACCGTGCGGGCGAGAAGGTGGTGACACGCGACGTGCTCTTGCAGGAGGTGTGGGGCTACAATTCCGGTGTCACCACGCACACACTGGAGACGCACATCTACCGCCTGCGCCAGAAGATCGAGAAGGACCCGGCGCATGCGGAGCTTCTCGTGACCGAGACCGGCGGCTACAAGCTGGTGCCCTGAGTCCCTCGCGCTCGAACGCGCGCGTGCGCCGATGCTATACCTCGGGACGATACCCCTGCGCCGTTGCGCCTTCCCTGGACTTTGCCCGCGACTCACCGAACCCTGGCCCCGCGCATCCACGTGAGGGCACCCCCGCATCCACGTGAGGGCATGGGAGTCGCATCCATGGCTATCGACGAGGTCATCGAATCTCTCGCGCGCATTCCCGTCTTCGCCGGCTTGAAGCCACAGCAAATCACCGAGATCGGCCGTTGGGCCGAGCGTTGCGCCTTCCATGACGGCGAGGCGATCACCAGGGCGGGCGAACTGGGTGACGGTGCCTATCTGATCCTGGCGGGGGATGCCAGCTCCAAGGCCGGTCCCGGCGACGACGGTGTGCGGCTGCAGCCCATTGCACAGGGCTCGCTGGTGGGCGAGCTCGCCATGTTCGTCGAACACGTCTACGGGGTGACGGTGACGGCGTCTGGCTGGGTAGATTGCCTGAAGCTGGAGCGCGCCACGCTCGCCCGCCAGATGCGCGACGACCCGGACATCGCCGACCGCATCGCCGCCGTGGTCCGCAACCGCCTGGCGCTGGTGGCGGCAGAGCTTCTGATCGTCGACCGGCTGCTGATGGGCTCAATCCAGAGCTGCCAGCAGGTTTCCCATGCCTTCTTGCCGGCGCCGCTCTTACCGGCGCCGCACGGGCCTGCCTTGGCGCCGCCAGCTTGGCACAACAGCCAGCAACGGCGGATGCACGCACGGAAAAGCGCCCAACCCCGGGGGAGGAGTTGGGCGCAAGAAGCGCGTCATGCGCATAGTGCCAGGAGGGAAGCCGGCACTTAGGAGCGATGTCTTTCGGCTAGACGGGGGGCACTACCGATGAAGAGCGACACCGCTCGCTATGACCAACAAACTAATACTTGCATGGGCCTTTTCAATGGGGTCCTGGCGGAAATCACGAATTTGTTACGAAATGTTTCAGCCAACCCCGAGCTTGTACACAGCCTTGCGGTGGCAGGCCGTGGCGTGCTTGGGCTTGGGCTTGGAACCTACTGTTGCAGCTTCTGAAGGGTTACCGCCGTCGGCTCAAACAGCTTTGGATCAAGGTCGTCGGCCTTGGCGAACTCGGTGAGTTCCACCTTTGTGTCAAGCCCTTGCCGATCCGTGGTAATCCATTCTTTGAGCTCCATAGCGGGCTTCTTCTGGAACATCAATTTCAAGCGGCCGACCGTACCGGGGTCCTTGTCCTCCAGGCTTATGTAGAACCGATTATCGCTCTCGCCCACCTCCAGCACCTTGGCATCGCGCATCAGGTCCACGTCCTTCCTCATGACGATCTTGAAGGGGGTCTGGTCGAGCCCCCAACGATCGTCGGTCTTGAGGTCGAGGTCCTGGACGATCATGGTCTTGCCGTCAGAGATGATCAGCTGCCGGCTGGGCCTTCTGTATTCGAACCGGAAGAAGCTCGGACGCTTCACGGCGATCCAGCCCCGCAGCTTCTTGCCATCCGGGCTGGTCTGCTCGAACGCGCCCTTCATGTCACCCATGTCGTTGAAATAGCCCGTCATTTTCTTGATGAGGTCGAGCTGCTTGGCATCGAATTCCCCGCTCGGCTCCTTGGTCACCGTCTGGTTCCACTCAGGTGTGGCCGGCCCTTTGGCGGTCTGTGCGGCGGCCATGGCCCCGGCACCTGCGCCGACCGCCATCAAAGCCGCGACACGTGTGAGTAGCCGTGCTTGCATAGAATCCCCCCTTGCCCGACGCCTCCTGTCGGTGGTGATTCGGGCGACCAATCGGCACCCTTTGTCGCAACATTGGGACAACATTGTGGGCAACCGGGGGCGGCCGGACCACCACCTTGTTCGGCTTGAAGTGTGCACCTGCCAAATTCACACGAGAAGGGGGCG
>JAFMSC010000229.1:0-4466 GCA_017353825.1 Hyphomicrobiaceae bacterium
GCAGGAGCTGACCGAGCGCCGCCTCGGCGAGGCGCCGGTACGTGGTGATCTTGCCGCCGACGATGCTAATGAGCGGCGCCTCGCCGCGCCGGCCGTCCAGCTCCAGCACGAAATCGCGGGTGGTGTCCTGGGCGGAGGCCCGGCCGTCGTCGTAGAGCGAGCGCACGCCGGCAAAGCTCCAGACCACGTCCGATGGTGCAACGGGGCGGGTGAAGTATTGGTTCACCGATCCGCACAGGTAGTCGATCTCCTCGCTTGTGATGGCGACCTCATCGGCGTCCCCGCTGCAATCGACGTCGGTGGTGCCGATCAGTGTGAAGTCGCCCTCGTAGGGAATGGCGAAGACGATGCGGCGGTCGGCATTCTGGAAGATGAAGGCGCTGGGGTGCTCGAACAGCCTGGGCACCACGATATGGCTGCCCTTCACCAGCCTGACGTTGGCGACGGGGCGGCCCGCGATGCGCCGCGCCGATGTCTCCGCGATCCACGCGCCGGTGGCGTTGACAAGGGCGCGCGTCGCAACGGTCTCCTGCCGCCCTGAGACCCTATCCCGCAGCTCGACGCGCCAGACCTGGTGGCTTCGGTATGCCGATACAACCTCGGTGCGCACGCGGATGTCCGCGCCGCGCGCTGCAGCATCCATGGCGTTGAGCACAACGAGGCGCGAATCGTCCACCCGGCAGTCCGAGTACTCGAAACCCCGGGTGAACCTCGCTTGCAGCGGCTTGCCGGCCGGGGCGCGGGTGAGATCGATGGGGGTGGACGGGGGCAGAGTGCTGCCCAGGCCGCCCAGATGGTCGTAAAGGAAGAGGCCCAGACGGATCAGCCAGGCTGGACGCAGGCCCGCGTGGTGCGGGAGCACGAATCTGAGTGGCCGGATGATGTGCGGGGCCAGGGAGAGCAGCACCTCCCGCTCGGCGAGCGCCTCGTGCACCAGGCGGAAGGCGTAGTGCTCCAAATAGCGCAGGCCGCCGTGGATCAGCTTGGTCGAGGCTGAGGAGGTCCCGCTCGCGAGATCGGCTCGCTCGGCCAGGAGAACAGACAGGCCGCGTCCGGCAGCGTCGCGGGCGATGCCGCACCCGTTGATGCCCCCGCCGATGATGACAACGTCGTACATGCCGGGCCCGGGCGAGTGATGGATGGGAGCCGGCCGGTCGGTCAGCCGGCGCGTTGCGATTGGCGCAGGAACCCAATCGTTGTGATATCGAAACCAAGACGACCGCGCTATTTTCAATGAACCGAACGACCCCGTCCTCACGGGTTGCGTAGGGGCGGGGGCCCGTGGTCTGGGCTCGACAACAAGCAACCCCCAGGCAACCCCCAGGCAACCCTAAGAGAGCCAACAGACGACAGGCTCGACCCACGAGACCCCGGGGGCGCCATCGCCGCCTTGGCTCCCCTGGTGCTTGCGGGGCCTTCCACTCGCCGAGGCGGGGTGGTGGTGTTCCATGAGCGTTGTCGCCACGCTCCGCTGTCGTCTAGGGTTCGGCGCCGCCACGGAGCCCCGCTGAAGGCGAGGGAGGAACCCGATGCAGAACTCAGGCTACGTGCTCGCCCTGGACCAGGGCACCACATCGAGCCGCGCTATCGTATTCGGCGCCGACCTCGGTATCAGAGGTCTTTCTCAGCGCGAGTTCGCCCAGCATTACCCCGCTTCCGGCTGGGTGGAGCACGACCCGGACGACATCTGGCGCACCACGGTTGAGACCGCGCGGCAGGCGGTTGCGGCCTCCGGATTGTCGGCAGCCGACATGATCGCTGTCGGCATCACCAACCAGCGCGAGACCTGTCTCCTGTGGGACAGGCGCACCTCCAAGCCGATCCACCGCGCCATCGTCTGGCAGGACCGCCGCACCGCCGATCTGTGCCGGCGCCTCAAGCACGAGGGTCACGAGCCCATGGTCACGGCCAGGACCGGGTTGCTGCTCGACCCGTACTTCTCCGCCACCAAGATCGCTTGGCTGCTGGACCGTGTGGATGGAGCGCGTGCGCTCGCCGAAGCTGGACATCTCGCCTTCGGCACGGTCGACAGTTTTCTTATCTGGCAGCTCACTGGCGGCCGGGTGCACGCCACCGACGCCACCAATGCCTCGCGCACGCTCATCTACGACATCGCCAGGGGCGATTGGGACGCCGATCTGCTCAAGCTGTTCGGCATCCCGCGCGCCATCCTGCCCGAGGTGCGCGATTGCAACGCCAGCTACGGCAGCAGCGACCCGTCCATCCTTGGCGCTTCCTTGCCGATCTTGGGTGTGGCCGGTGACCAGCAAGCGGCGACCATCGGCCAGGCCTGCTTCGCGCCGGGCATGGTAAAGTGCACCTACGGCACCGGCTGCTTTGCCGTCCTCAATACCGGGGCGGAGCCCGTGGCCTCCAGGAACCGGCTCATCACCACCATCGCCTACCAGCTCGACGGCCGGCGCACCTACGCGCTGGAGGGCTCCATCTTCATCGCTGGCGCGGCCGTGCAGTGGTTGCGTGACGGCCTTAAGATCATCGCCTCGGCGCCCGAGAGCGGCGCTCTGGCAGCGGCGGCGGACGCCCAGCAAGATGTTTACCTCGTTCCCGCCTTCGTCGGCCTCGGCGCGCCTTATTGGCAGCCCGATGCCCGCGGCGCTATGTTCGGGCTCACACGGGCCACCGGACCCAGGGAGGTCGCGCGCGCGGCTTTGGAGTCCGTCTGCTACCAGACCCGAGACCTCCTGGAGGCCATGCGCGCGGACCGGGCGGCTTGCGACCGACCGGTGCTGCGGGTGGACGGCGGCATGGTGGCGAGCGACTGGACCATGCAGCGCCTCGCCGACATCCTTGATCAGCTGGTGGAGCGGCCAGTTGTGCAGGAGACCACGGCGCTGGGCGCCGCCTGGCTGGCCGGCCACAGGGCCGGCGCGTGGCCCGACGCGGACGGCTTCGCTCACCTGTGGAAGCTCGACCGGGCCTTTGCCCCGGCGCTGCCGGCCGTCGAGCGCGAGCGCAAGTACGCTGGCTGGAAGCGCGCGGTTAAAGCCGTGCTCCAGACCGCCGGGGCGTGATGGTCGGCACGCGTCTCGGCACGTCCAGCGCAACTCGCGCTGGCATACGTGCCTCCACTCGCGCGCCGGCCGTCGTCGCTCGGGGTGCCTCCAGGTCGCCGTCGTGACCCGTCGTGTTCGCAAGCTCGCAGATTGGCGGGAGCCAAGGCAGAGATTGAGGACGTCCTGCAGCATGCCGTCTTATGTGCCTGGTCCGGTTTGGCCGACGGGGGTGGGCCTTCGCGGCAGCCCATGCTCTCGATTTGCAAGCCATAGGCCGCCGCGAGGTCTGCTGCCGGGGACGCCGTTGCCACCTCGTCGGCGATCCTCGGCGGGAATTCGATCGCCGATTTGCGCTGGCGCAACGGAACGCCACATTGTCGCCGCAGGCTGCCGGGGCGCGGACAGTGTTCGCGCCGTACCTGCAGCCCATACCCCGGACGGTGCGCGATCATGAACGAGCTGGCGCGAGCAGCCGACGGCACCTATCCCACCACCTGCTGGGAATGCTCGACCTGTTGCGGGGCGCTCGCCACCGTCAGCGGTGGCCGCGTGATCGAGTTCGGGCCCAACCGCAGCCATCCCTATTCGAAGGGCGCCTTCTGCATCAAGGGCATCCGCGGCGCCCCCGGCATCACCTACGCCGGCAACCGCCTCTGCTATCCCATGCGGCGGACCGGTGCGCGCGGCGAGGGCAAATGGGCGCGCATTTCTTGGAACGAGGCGCTGGGCGAGATGGCCGATCGGCTGGCGGCGGTGCGTCGGACCTACGGGCCGGAGGCCATCGTTGGCGCCACCAGCGGCGCCTACTTCAGCCGCAGCGTCATCCTGGCGCTGACGCTTCGCTCGATCGGGTCGCCCAACTGGATGATCAACCAGGACCTGTGCGGCGGCTGCCGGGCGGTGAGCGCGCGCGTGATGGGCCTCGACATCACCCGCGGTGAGGATATCGGCAATACGCGCTGCGCGCTCGTCGTCGGTCGCAACCCCAGCATTGCCGATCCGGTGGAGTGGGCTGCCCTGAAAGCCGCCAAGAAGCGCGGCGCCCGCATGATCGTGGTGGACCCGAAGCGCACGCCGGCAGCGCAGATGGCCGACCTATGGCTGGCGCCGCGCATTGGCAGCGATGCGGCGCTGGCCCTTGCGATGATTCACGTGCTGATCAGCGAGGGTTTGTATGACCGGGAGTTCGTGGCGCGCTGGTGCCACGGATTTGATGCGCTGGCGAGGCGGGCGGCGCAGTTCGCGCCGGCGGCGGCGGAGGTCTTTGCCGGTGTGCCGGCGCACCAGATCGTGGCCGCGGCGCGCATGTATGCGGACGGGCCATCGACCTTCGTGAGCGGCCACGGCATCGATGCGTTCAGCGCCGGTGTCGAGACCTTCCGCGCCTACCATTGCCTGGTCGCCATCAGCGGCAATATCGACCGGCCAGGCGGCAACCTGCGCATGCGCACC
>JAFMSC010000229.1:4476-6937 GCA_017353825.1 Hyphomicrobiaceae bacterium
ACCTATGGCCAACTCCTGCACATGCCGCAGTTCCGGCTCGACGCGGCAACAGAGAAGCGCACGATCGGCGCCGATCGCTTTCCGCTGTGGGCCGGACCAAAGGGGTGGCAGACGGCCTGCCATAATCCATCCGTGATCGAGGCCATGCTGACGGGCAGGCCCTATCCCGTACGCGCGCTCTACGCCAGTGGGGTCAACATCCTCCTCACCTATCCCGACACCAGGCGCACCATGGCGGCGTTGCGGTCGTTGGACTTCGTGGCGGTCGCGGCCCACGCCATGACGCCGACTGCGGAGCAGGCCGATATCGTGCTGCCGAAGACGACGACGCTCGAGGAAGAAGAGGTGTCGTTCATGCCGTCAGGGCCCACGGTGCTGTTCACGCGCGCCACGGTGCCGCCGCAAGGCGAGGCGCGCTCGGAGATCGATATCGCCCTGCCGCTGCTCGCCAGGATGGCGGAGCGGCAGGCGATCACGCGCCACCTGCTGCCTTGGCACTCACAGCGGGAGTTCAACACCTACCTGCTCGGGGACAGCGGCATTGAGATCGAGGAGCTGGAGCGGACGGGCTACCATCAGCTCAGCGCCGCGCCGGTCACCCCTGAGGGGCGACCATTTGCGACCCGCACGCGCAAGGTCGAACTCTACTCGCTGGTGCTGGAGGAGCTCGGTCTGGACCCGCTTCCGAGCTACAACCCGCCCGCCCGGTCGCCGTCGCCAGACGTCGAGCCCGGCGCCTTTCCGCTGATCCTTGTCACGGGGGATCGCGAGAAGAGCTATCACCATTCGCGCTTCCGCGATCAGCCCTGGGCGCTCAAGGTGTCGCCTGATCCGCAGCTTACCATGCATCCCGAGACGGCGCGGGCGCTGGGGCTCGATGACGGCGCGTGGGTGCACCTGGAGGTGGCGCGCGGCAAGGGGGCTTGCCGCTTGCGCGTGCGGCTGTCGGATGCCACGCCGCGGGAGGTGGTCAACACCGGCATGGGCTGGTGGCTGCCGGGCGATCCATCGCCTGAGCACGGCGCCCTCGATGTGAATATCAACGCCGCGCTCAGCTATGATGGGCCATACGATCCGGTATCTGGGTCGAGCGATATCCGCGGACTGCCGTGCCGAGTTCGGCCGGTTGGCTGAGCGACCCGGCTCGCGGGAGGGCAGGGACTGGGTGAACGACCCTCTCGACGGCGTCAGGCTCGCTCGCTACCAAAGGCGCACGGGCTCGCGTGAAGCGGGACTTGGGAAACACCGAAGCAAGAGGGGAGGACGGCGATGCTCCGCGCAGATGGCCGCTGCACGATGACTTGGTGTGCGAGGGCAAAGAGTTGGGTGAGCGCTGCCCGGGCCCTTATTGTCGGTCTCGCCGTGCTTGCGGGGTTGGCCGTCATGCTCAAGCCCGCATCGGCTCAATCCGACTGGGACAAGGTGATCGCCGAGGCGAAAAAGGAAGGCAAGCTCGTCATCTACAACGGATCGAACTTCCGAGTCGTGCGCCAGCTGGGCGACTTGTTCCAGAAGGACTACGGAATTGTCGTCGACGTGCTCGATGGCCGCGCGAGCGAGATCCGCGAGCGCGTCCGCACCGAGCAGGCCGCGGGGCGCGCGATCGGCGACCTCATCTACAGCGGAGCGACCAGCATCACCTTGCAAGCTGCCGACGGCGCCTTCAAGCCTCACGGCGGCCTGCCGCTCGCTGCGAGCCTCGCCGAGCCGTTTGCGGACAACGGCACCTTCTTGCCGGTGAGTGCGGGCAACTTTGCCCTGCTCATCAACACCAACCTCGTCAAGGAGCCGATCACGAGCTGGAAGGACTTGGAAGATCCGAAGTGGGCCGGAAAGATCCTGAGCGACGACCCGCGCGCGCTCGGCGCCGGACAGGTGTGGTTTGAGGTTACCTATCGCACCTTGGGCCGTGCCTTCCATGAAAAGATCGCCGCGCACAAGCCGGTGATCAGCCGAGTGTTCGCCGAAAGCAGTCGGCGCATCGGCCGCGGCGAGTTCCCCGTCTATCTTCCCTTCAACGCTTCCGAATACCAGTCGCTGAAGGGTCTGCCCATAAAGGTCATCACGCCCGCGGAAGGTGTTCCCTACGTTGCGCTCGGCGCGGCCATCCTGAAGGACGCGCCGCACACCAACGCTGCGCGTCTGTTTATGAACTTCATGCTCGATCCCAGCCGCCAGCTTGTGTTCGCGACGGAAGGCTTCCGTCCCGCGACCAAGGACATGGGGCCGCGCATCCCTGAGGAGCTGCGCCCCCTCACCCTCCCCAAGCTGATGGGCACCACGGAGCCGGGCAAGACGCAGGCCTACCTCGACCTCGCCAAGGAGATCTACAAGTAGGGCGAGACCTACAAGTAGGGTGTGGCGGGCGCCGCTCTCACGCCGTCGTTGGCGGGTGGCGGCCGTCATGCGGCACGCGCCATGCGACGTCGATGGGGGTGCCTACGGCGAGAAAGTCGCCGCC
>JAFMSC010000572.1 GCA_017353825.1 Hyphomicrobiaceae bacterium
ATCACCGGCGTGATGCCGCTCCCCGCCGCGATGGCGAGATACGTGCGGCCGTCCCCGCCATCGTCGGGCGCCGTGAAGCGGCCGGCCGGGCGCATGGCTTGGATCGTGTCGCCGGCCGCCAGGCGCCCGTGCGCGTGCGCTGAGAACAGGCCGCCCTCGACGCGCTTGATGGTGATCCACAGCTCTTGGTCCTCCGGGCCGGAGCTGATCGAGTAGGTTCGCCGCACCTCCTCGCCGTCCAGCATGGCACGCACCACGAGGTGCTGGCCGGGGCGGTAGCGGAAGGTCTCGCGCAAGCGCTCCGGTACCGCGAGGCCGAACGAGAGGGCGTCGGCCGCCTCACGGCGCACAGCGGCGATCGGCAGCGGGTGGAACGCGTCGCGCATCAGATGCACTTGAAGTACTGGAAGGGCTCGCGGCAGGTGCGGCAGCGGTAGTGCGCTTTGCAGGGAGTGGAGCCGAACTCGCTCACCCTGTCCGTGGCCATCGAGCCGCAGGACGGGCAGACAATCGCCGGCTCGGCGAACAGCGCCCGCTTGCTGTTAGACCCATCGGGTCGGCCCTGGGGCGGGGCGATGCCGTTGGCGGCGAGCTTCGCGCGTGCAGGCGGCGTCAGCCAGTCCGTGGTCCACGCCGGCGACAGCACGCGCTCGATGCGCACCTCGGGAAAGCCTGCCTTGGTGAGGGCCGTGACGATGTCAAGCGCGATGACGTCCATCGCCGGGCATCCCGAGTAGGTAGGCGTAATGGCCACCTCCACGGTGTTGCCCGCGACCCGCACGTCGCGCAGGATGCCCATATCGGCGATGGTCAAGAAGGGCAGCTCGGGGTCGGTGACGCTGTCCAGTACGGCACGGGCACGCGCGAGCTGATCGGCGGCGGGAGGCGTATAGAGGCCAGTGCTCACCACGTTGCTCCGGGGTAGGCGCGTTGCAGGAACTGCATCTGGGCCAGCATGTGGCCCAGATGTTCGGTGTGGATGCCGCGGCGGCCTCCAGAGATCATCCAGCCGTCGGCCGGACGCCGCAGCGTGGCCTTGGCCAGCACCTCGCCCACGGTGTCGCTCCAGTCCGGCCACAACTTGGAGGCGTCGGTGCCGATGCCGGCGGCGATCATAGCGCGCTCGACGTCGTCAACCTCGAACAGCTCGCCCGTGAACATCCAGATGTCGTCGATGGCCCGTTGCATGCGCCGGTGGCTCTCCGCCGTGCCGTCGCCGAGCCGGATCACCCACTCCGAGCCGTGGCGCAGGTGATAGGCGCACTCCTTCTCGGCCTTGGCGGCGATGCCGGCGAGCTCGGCGTCGCGTGAGCGGGTCAGCGCCTCCCACAGTGGCACGGCGAACGCGCAATAGCAGAGCTGGCGCGCCATGGTGTCGGCGAAGTCCCCGTTGGGCCGCTCGATGAGCTGCACGTTGAGGAATTCGTGGGCATCGCGCAGGAACGCCAGCTGATCCTCGTCGCGGCCGTCACCGGCCAAGGCGCACGCCCGCGTATAGAGGGCCCGCGCCTGGCCGACCAGGTCGAGGGCCATGTTGGAGAGGGCGATATCCTCCTCCAGGGTCGGCGCACGGCTCGACCATTGGGTGAGGCGGTGCCCGAGCACCAGCGCGTTGTCGGCAAGGCGCAGGAGGTAGCGGTAGTGGGCGGCTGCCATGGGTGCCTCGCTCGACGGTGTCAAACCCTCTGGGGTCCTCTGGGGTCTCTGGGAGGCTCTGGGGCTCTTTGGAGCTCGCTCTCTGCTGGGGCCTGTGGGTCTGACACCCATCACATATGCCCGACCTCGTCGGGGATGTCGTAGAAGGTGGGATGGCGGTAGGGCTTGCGCTCGGGCGCCGACGGCTCCAGCAGCGTGTCCTTGTCGCCTGGCTCGGAGGCGATGATCGCCCTTGACGGCACCACCCAGATGCTCAGCGCCTCGCCACGGCGCGTATACACATCGCGCGCGTTCTGCAAGGCCATCTCGTCGTCCACGGCATGCAGGCTGCCGACGTGCTTGTGCGCGAGCCCGTTGCGCGGGCGCAGGAACACCTCATAGAGCGGCCAGTTGTTGTCGGACATCGCTGGGACCTCCTGCTAACAGCGGCGAGCCGCCTCCGCGGGGATGACGCTGGAGTGAGGGAGGGGCCTGAGCCGGCGCGCCATGGTATTGCCCATTTGTAAGCGGGCCAGCTACGCCGCAGTGGCCGACACTGCGCGCCGGGCCGCGCGCTTGGCGGCGAACGCCTCGGCGGCCTCGCGCACCCACAG
>JAFMSC010000230.1 GCA_017353825.1 Hyphomicrobiaceae bacterium
CGGCGTCGCGACGGAATCCCCTTGGTCTTCACTACCCGCGTTTCAGCTTTTCGCGCCAAGCAAAATCAATAGCTTGGGGCTCGAAAGTCCAGAAAACCGGGTTGAATCGGCTAAGTCGGGTTAGGCTGGTCCCCAATCGTTGGGTCGTTCAAGCACCACCACGCCCTCGGGGCCGGCGACGATGGCGGCGTCGGCAATGTTGAGGAACAGTCCGTTCTCAACCACGCCGGGGACTTGCTTGAGGGCCGCATCCAAGGCTTCCGGCTCAGCGATGCGGCCGAAGGCGCAGTCGAGGATGTAATGGCCGGCGTCGGTGAGGAACGGCTGGCCGGCCTGGGTCATGCGCAGGCCGATCTCGCCCGAGCAGCCGGCCTCGGCGGCCAGCGCCTCGACGAGGTTGCGGGTGGCACCGGCGCCGAAGCGCGCGATCTCCACCGGGAGCGCGAAGGCGCCCAGCGTGGCGACCCGCTTGGAGGCGTCGGCGATCACCACCATGCGCGCGGAAGCCGTGGCCACGATCTTCTCGTAGAGCAATGCGCCGCCGCCGCCCTTGATGAGGCGCAGCTGCGGATCGATCTCGTCCGCACCATCAACCGTGAGATCGAGCGACGGCTGCCGATCGAGATCGATCAGGGGGACGCCGAGCCGCTCGGCTCGCGCCCGCGTCGCCTCCGAGGTGGGCACGCCCGCAACCTTGAGGCCCCGCTTGACGCGGTGGCCGAGGAGGTCGACGAAATGCGCCGCGGTGGAGCCGGTGCCCAGCCCCAGCGTCATGCCGTCCTCCACCAGCGCGACGGCATGCTCTGCGGCTTGGCGCTTGTACGCGTCGATGGTCACGAATGCCTCGCCGATTCCCTCTCCCCGGTTGCGGGGGGAGGGAGGGAGCGGTGCCGTCACGGGTCGCTCAGGCCGCCCATCAGCATGTACTTGATTTCCAGGAACTCCTCGATGCCGTGATGGGAGCCCTCGCGGCCGAGCCCAGACTGCTTATAGCCGCCGAACGGGGCCACCTCATTGGAGATGATGCCCTCGTTGATGCCGACGATGCCGCACTCCAGCGCCTCGGCCACGCGCCAAACGCGGCCCAGGTCGCGGGCGTAGAAATAGGCGGCCAGACCGAACGGCGTATCGTTGGCCTGCGCGATCACGTCCGGCTCGGTCTTGAACTTGAAGAGGGGCGCCACCGGGCCGAAGGTTTCCTCGCGGGCTACCAGCATGTCGCGCGTGACATTGGCGAGCACCGTGGGCTCGTAGAAATTGCCGCCTAGGGCGTGGCGCTTGCCACCCACGACGATGCTGGCGCCGTGTTTCAACGCATCGGCGACGTGCTCCTCCACCTTCTCGACCGCGGCCGTATTGATCAGCGGCCCGGCGGTGACACCCTCGGCGGTGCCTGGGCCCACTTTCATCTTCTTCACCTCGGCGGCCAGCTTCGCAGCGAACGCGTCGTAGACGCCATCCTGCACGTAGATGCGGTTGGCGCACACGCAGGTCTGGCCGGCGTTGCGGTACTTGGAGGCCATGGCGCCGGCCACCGCCTGGTCGAGGTCGGCGTCGTCGAACACGATGAACGGGGCGTTGCCGCCCAGTTCGAGGCCCAGCTTCTTGATGGTGGGTGCGCACTCAGCCATCAGGATGCGGCCGATCTCGGTGGATCCCGTGAAGGTGAGCATGCGCACTTGCGCGTTGGAGGTCAGCTCTTTGCCGATGACGCTGGCTTTGCCGGTGATGACGTTGAACACGCCCTTGGGGATGCCCGCCTGCGCGGCCAGCGCCGCCAGGGCCAGGGCCGTGAGCGGCGTCTCCGACGCCGGCTTCAGCACCATGGTGCAGCCTACCGCCAGCGCCGGGCCAGCCTTGCGGGTGATCATGGCGGCGGGGAAGTTCCAAGGTGTTATGGCGGCCACCACGCCCACCGGCTGCCTGATCACCACGATGCGCGCGTCAGGCTTGAAGCTTGGGATGGTCTCGCCGTAGACGCGCTTGGCCTCTTCGGCGAAAAACTCGATGAACCCCGCGGCGTAGGCGATCTCGCCGGCGGCCTCGGCCAGGGGCTTGCCCTGCTCGCTGGTGAGCAGCAGTGCCAGCTCGCGCGTGTTCTGAGTGATGAGGTCGAACCAGCGCCGCAGCAGCCGGGAGCGCTCCTTGGCGAGCAGCTTCGACCAAGCTGGCAGCGCGCGGCTCGCCGCCTCGATGGCCGCCCGCGTCTCGGCCTGGCCGAAGTCGGGCACGCGGGCCATGATCTCGCCCGTAGCCTTGTTGGTGACGGGGACCTTGGGTTCACCGACCCAGCGGCCGTCCACGTAGCACTGGCTCTTGGTAAGGGTGAGGGTGGACGTGTCCATGGCAAGCTCCTAACTTCCCCGTCGCAGGAGCTTGTGTAGGCCGCGGTCGGGGCCGTGGCAAGCCGCGGGCGCTGAGCGCCGGAGGGCTCGGAGCGGCGCCATCCCGCGTACCGGGCGACGCCGTGCAACGCTACTTGTTGAGCTTGTAGCCCAATCTTACGCCGACGCTGGTGAGGCCGCTGTTGTGGTCGCACAGGTTCGCGTTCGACATGTGGGCGACCGTGCCATAGAGCGTCCAGCGCTGATCAAGAGCATAGCCGAGCGAAATGGATTCACGGAAGTTGAGTGAGCAACCGTAGGAATCGGCCGCCCCATCCCCCGTCGGGCCGTCATGCAGCGAGCCGCCGAAGGTCAGCTCGAGCGAAAGCTTTTGTGTGAGCTTCCCGTCCCACGTCAGGCCCGCGTAGAGCTGGTCCGTATCACCCGCCGTGTTGATGCTGGTGCCGACATGGATGCGGGGCCGCAGGATCACGTCGAGCCAGGGGTTGTCGTAGCGGGTGGCCGGGCGAGCGAACAGCACCTCCAGATTGACGTCCACGCCATCCTCGGCGTTGCTCGGCTCGACGCTATGCGCCAAGAGGCCGAAACGCACCTCGTCGATGAGAGAGAGTGGCGCGTAGTCGGACGACGGCCCCTGCGCTGCCGCAAGCGGTTCGGCCGCGAGCCATGCGACCACGACCACGAGCGCAGCCACGGGCCCCAGAGCGACCCGATGTGCGAGCGAACGCATGCGCCTTGAGCCCTCCTGACGCGACACCCTGTTGCCAGCACCTACTGACCAGAGCTCGCCCCACCATCGGGGTCACCATAGCAGAGTCAAAGGTGGCCGACAGCCGTTGGGTGCGCCGCAGCGTTTGCATCGCGTCCAAAGTGTGGCCCGATGGATACTCTGCTTTCGCGTGCGGTGCCGCAATATTCGGCGACAGCTGGCCTAACGAACGCAACAGTCCGTGCTGGCCCGGCACGTGTGGGACTGCCGGGCTATCGCAGGCATCGCACGTTGATCGCGCATGGCTTCACCACTCTCTGGACGACTCTCTGGACGACTCTCTGGCACCACCATCGTCTTCGACCTCGATGGCACTCTTGTTGATACCGCACCCGACCTGACCGCCGCCGCCAACCACGTATTTGGCCTGATCGGACTTGCCGCCATAGCGCCGGCCGAATTGCGCCCGCTGATCGGGCGCGGCTCGCGAGCCATGATCGAGGAAGGGTTGCGCCTGCATGGCATCACCACGTCCGCTGCAGAGGTGAGCGCGCTGCACGAGCTGTTCCTTCCCTACTACGCCGATCACCTTGCCGTTCTGAGCCGGCCCTTCGAGGGCGTGTCGGCGTTGCTCGAAAGCCTGGCCCAGGCGGGCGTGCTGCTTGCCGTGTGCACCAACAAGTTGGAGGCGTTGTCGCGGTCGCTGCTGCGACAGCTCGGCTTCGACCACCGTTTTGCCGCAATTGCGGGCCGCGACACATTCGACGTGTTCAAGCCTGCCCCCGGCCACCTGACGGGGACCATCGCCATGGCGGGCGGTCGGCCTGACCGGGCCGTGATGGTCGGCGACAGCGAAGTCGATATCGCAACGGCGGCAGCGGCCGGCGTCCCGTCGATCGGGGTGACCTTCGGATACACCTCCGTGCCGGTGCGCGAGCTGAAGCCGACCGTGGTGATCGACCACTACCGCGAGTTCATGGGCGCACTCGAGCAGGTGTTCTAGCGTGGCCGGGCGCGGCCGCGGTCAGCCGCTCAAGCCGCCCCTCGACCGGAACCGGCATCGTCAGGGGCAAGGGGCTCGGCGCCGGCCGTCTCGTCGATCAGACGATCCACCACGCCTTGCAGGGCGGCCTCGCGCGGCACGCCCCGCGCCACCAGCCCATGCAAGCACGCCACCTGCCGGTCGGCACTGGTCCCGCGGGCGACAATGGTGCGCGCGTGCTCAGCCTCCCGCCGGCAGCCGAGCGCCTCGGCATCCTCGCGCACCATGTCCAGCAATTCGTCGATGAGGGCGCCGAACGGCACCAGCTCGCCCTTGCCGAAATCGAACAGCGTGCCGGTGACGCCGTAGCGCTGGGCGCGCCAGCGGTTCTCCGACAGTAGGAACAGCGGGTAGGGCCGCCAGGTCTGGTTGGAGCGACGGATGCGGTAGAGCATGCGCAGGATACTGACGTAGAGCGCGGCCACGCACACGGTGTCGTCCACGAGCGGGCACACGTCGGGGATGCGCAGCTCCAGGGTGGGGAAGCGGGCCGAGGGCCGCAGGTCCCACCAGATCTTGCTGGCATCCTCGATTACGCCGTTGCGCACCAGGAGGTCCACGGTGTCGCGGTATTCCGCCCAGCTGCCGAAGCGCTGCGGCAGCCCGGTGCGCGGCAGCTCGTTGTAGGCGGCGAGGCGGTAGCACTTGAGACCGGTGTTTTCGCCTTCGGCGAAGGGCGAGGAGGTCGAGAGCACCAAGAGGTGCGGCAGGAAATAGCGGGCCTGGTTCATGAGGTCGATGCGCAGCTCGTCGTCCTCAACGCCGACGTGCACGTGCATGCCGCCGAACACGAGACGGCGCCCCACGCCGGCCAGGTCGTTTGCAATCGCGCGGTAGCGCGCGCGCTCGGTGGCCTCTTGCTCGCCCCAGTGCGCGAACGGGTGGGTGGAGGCAGCAATGGGGGCGAGGCCATGCTGGCCTGCGAGGTCCACCACGCTTCGACGCAGCGCCTTGAGCTCGGCCCCGGCCGCGCTCGCCGTCGGGTGCACCTGCGTCTCGACCTCGATCTGCGATTTGAGGAACTCGCGCGCCACCTGGCCGCGCAAGGTCCGCTCGCAGTCCTCGAACAGGCGTGGCGGCATCTCGCAAACGAGATCGCGGCTCGCACGATCGACGAGGAGGTATTCCTCCTCGATGCCGATGGTAAACGACGGCTGCTTGAGCGCCATACGTCCCATTGTGCCACAACCGGCCGCAGGTGTCAGACCATCCGGGTCTGGCATGGGAGCACCAACCTTAATTTGTTGCCCGGCAGACAGGACCGCGCCCTGGAGCACAGGACCGCCCTGGAAGCAAGGCTGTCAGACGAGCCCATCCTAGCCCTGCCAACATGTCAGCCCTGATGGCGGTTCACCGCCCGAGGAGCGGGAGGAGAGGGCGTCCGGGCTCGCTAGGGCTGGGGGACCCTCGTGCCCTGCTTCGGCTTTCGCCATGTTCGGCCGAGAGGCCGGTACTCGGTTGGTCCGACCGCGGCGGGTCTTGGCACGCCGCTCAGCCCCCATACCCCTCGATGATGACGAGGTCGGTCGTGCCGGCCTCGCTGCGGATCTTGATCGCCTCCTGATACTCGGGCGACTCGTAGCAAGCCTTGGCCGCCTCGTAACTGTCGAACTCGATCACTACGTGCCGGCGCCCTGCGAGGCTGCCCTCGGGCACCTGGCTCTCCCCGTTGCGGACGAGAAAGCGTGCCCCGTACTTCCGGAACGCCGCCGCGTTGGCCGCGACATAATCCTTGTAGCGCTCGGGATCGGTGATGTTGACGTGCCCGATCCAATAGCCCTTGTTGGCCATCTGTTAGCTCCTTGCATACGCCGGCCCATCGACGGGCCGGCCCAACCTTCAGCTCAAGCCCGTGCCAAGGCCGGCCAGGGCACCCTATTGTCGCTCTGCCGCGTCGGCCTCGCCTCAGTCCATCGACTGGCCCCGGACGGTCGATCCAGGCTCGCTCCCGAGAGCTTACCCCGCCGCAGCCGAGCGCCAAACCGTGCGCACCCGGCACAATGACCGCCGAGCTACGGGCTGGAGCGGCGCAAGGAGAGGCCCAAGCCGCATACGCAACCCAAACTTGCTCGCGCGGCAGTTGGCGAAGGGGGCCTGCCGTGCCATCCTGCAGGACCGCTTTCCCTCTCCACAGCGTGAAGGACATGCACATGCGTTATGAGGCGCCGAGCTCGCTCGACCAGGCGGTGGCGCTGTTGGCCGCGGAGACCGGCGAGGCGCGGGTCCTGGCCGGCGGCACCGACCTATTGGTGCAGCTGCGCACCGACCTGATCGAGCCGGTCCTGGTGGTGGACATCAAGCGCATCCCCGAGACGCGCCGGGTGACGGAGGAGGGCGGCGGCTTCCGCATCGGCGCGGCCGTCACCGGGGCCGAGCTCAAGGAGCACCCCAGGCTCAGGACTGTGTGGCCCGGCGTGGTCGAGGCCGCTAACCTGATCGGTTCCACCCAGATCCAGGGCCGAGCCACCCTCGGGGGCAACCTGTGCAACGGCTCCCCGGCCGCCGACAGCGTGCCAGCCCTGATTGCTGCGGGGGCCATCGCCATGATCGCCGGTCCCAACGGCCGGCGCGAGCTGCCCGTGGATGAGGTCATGCAGGGCCCGCGCCAGCTGGCGCTGGCAAAGGGGGAGATCGTGGCCTCGTTCCTGTTGCCACCCCAGCCCGCCCGCACCGCCGACGCCTACCTGCGCTTCATCCCGCGCACCGAGATGGACATCGCCGTAGTGGGCGCTGGCGTGTGCCTGACGCTCGACGCCGGCGGCACGTGCACCGCCGCCCGCGTGGCCCTCGGTGCCGTCGCGCCGCGCCCGCTCTTGGTGTCC
>JAFMSC010000231.1:0-2044 GCA_017353825.1 Hyphomicrobiaceae bacterium
TTGCGCGGGCCGCGGCTGCGGGCCGCACGCCAGCGGCGGTGCCGGCCGGCGTCCACCGTGACGACGTTCTCGGTGCAGCCGGGGGCCAGAGCGGTGGACTGGCTGACCACATACCTGTTGTCGCATATGCCCACAGCGGGCGGTGTTCTCGTGCGCTCGAACAGATCGTAGGCCTCCTTGAGGTTGGCCCAAAATCCATCCCACTGGCTGCCTGCATGCGCCAGGAGGTTCTCCGGCGTCATGCGGAAGGGGAACACATGCACCTGGATGCGCTTTTGTCCGTGCGACAACGCGGCCTCGCTCAGCCAGAAGATCTCCTCCATGGCGGCATCGGTCATAGCAAAGCAGCCCGTCGAAGTGCACCCGCCGTGTACGAGCACATCCGAGCCCGTCCGCTTGAACGCGCGGTCATAGGTGTTGGGAAAGCCGAGGTCGAGCGCGCGCCGCCAGCGCGCGCTGTAGTGCAGCTGCCGCGCCCCGACGGAATAAAGCCCCTCCGGGCTCTGCTTATCGCCTTCCGTGAGCTTGGGGCCGAGGGTGCCTGACCAGTTGCAGATGGGATAGGTGGCGAACAGTTCGAACCGGCCGCTGGCCTCCACCCACAGCTCCAACAGGCCCTCCGACTTGAAGATGCGGATCAAGATCGGGCTGCCGACCTGCATGGCCTTGGCGGTGAGCCGGCGTTCCAGCTCGCCCTCGGCTGCGGCATTGAGTGGCACGCGCGTCACGCCGAGCTTGCCGTGGCCTTGCGCGGGGTCGACCGCGGCGGAAGCGGGAGGCGCGGCGGCGTCTGGAACGGCCCCAGGGGCGATCGCTTGGGGCGCAACCATCTCCCCTGGGACGAACAGCTCGGCGGCCTTCGTCGCAGACAAGCCCAACACCACGGCACACATCAGGCCCAAGGCCCTGCGTTCCACGCGACACCCCTACTTGTCACGCCGTACGAAATGCCGTTGGATGTGATGCCTAATTTTGTATGAAAGCTCAAGGCGGGAGAGTTCGGGGATGGCTCAGGTCTTTGCACCTGTGGCTTTCGGGCACGCCAGGTCGATAGCGGACCTCCCCGCCGCGTCGGGTTCATCCGGCGATACGAAATAGCGTCCTTGGCAGACCGAGACCTTGGGCGGCAGCCGCGTAGCCTCGAACGCATCGTAGCCCGGCTTGAGATCGCCCCAGAACGCCGCCCACGGCGTGCCTCCGCGGACGGCCAAGCGCGCTTCGGTCATGCGGAACGGGAAGATATGCACGTGGAACCGGGGCTGCCCCCGCTGCAGGGCCGCCGTTACCAAGCTCCAGATCTCGTCGATCACCGCGTCGGTCATGGCGTAGCACCCGACCGACTGGCAGCCGCCGTGCACCATCAGGTAGCTACCGGTGCGCCCGTGGGCTCGGTCGAAGGCGTTGGGAAAGCCCAGATTGAAACTGCGATGCCAGTGGCTGGCCGGGTTCAGCGCCTTGGAGTCGACGGTGTAGAAGCCCTCAGGGGCTTGCCAGTCGCCCTCGGTCAGCTTCGGGCCCAACAGGCCGGACCAGCGGCAGATGGGATAGACCGCGAAGCGCTCGAAGTGGTCAGCGCGCTTCAACCAGACCTCGAGTTCAAACTCCAACTTGAAGATGCGAATGAACACCGGCGCGCCGAGCTCCAGGCCCTGGGCGGCGAGGCGTTTCTCCAGGTCGCCGAGCGCTGGCGTTCCCGGCAGCGGCACGCCGGCTGCGATATAGGCCTGCCGGCGCAGGCGCTCCGCCTCGATGCGAAGGCGATCCAAGTCGAGGCCCAACGTCAGCCACAGGACGATGAGGCCGGCAGCCGCGATGAGCAGGACGCTGACGAGCCCATGGCTTGCGCGCAAGCGCTGCTCCCACTGTAAGACTTGCAACTCTTGCGGTGCCGGTGGCCCCGTCAGTTGGCACCCGACTGTACGTCCGGCTTACCGAGGCCGAGGCTCCCCAGCAGGCCCCGCCACCAGTCGGAGACGGCCTGCGGCGCCTTCGTCAGCCCCATCAGCGGGGTATCCCACTCGCTGCGCGCCACCGAGCGCAGCTT
>JAFMSC010000231.1:2054-6917 GCA_017353825.1 Hyphomicrobiaceae bacterium
GCTTCTCGCCGGGCACCACCACACGCTCCTCGGCAAACTCACCGGGCTTGGGCGTGAACGGGTTCGGCCTCGGATGCTCGAAGGCAGGGCACGCTGCGGCCGGATCGAGCTTGGAGGCGTCGCCGTTCGCCATCCTGACATTCACCACATAGTGGCGATTGCACACGGCGATCGTGGGCACCTGGCGTGTCAGTTCGAAGTAGTCGTGGCCCTCCTTGAGCGTGCGCCAGAAGCTCTGCCACTCGCTCTTGCTGTGGGCTGCCATGTTCGCGTTGGTCATGCGGAACGGATAGGCGTGCACGTGCACCACCGTCTGCCCGCCGTTGAAGGCCTCGCGCATCAGCGCGTACAGTTCCTCCATCAGGGCATCGGTCATGGCGTAGCAGCCGGACGAACCGCAGCCGCCGTGCACCATCAGGAACTCGCCGGTGCGCTTGTTGGACCTGTCGTAGGGATTAGGGAAGCCGAGATTGAACGCCAGATGGTAGCTCGAGTTGGGGTTCATCTGCTCCTTGGTAATGGTGTAGAACCCCTCCGGCGACTGCCGATCGCCCTGGTGCAGCTTGGGCCCCAGCCGGCCCGACCAGTTGCAGATGGGAAATGTTTTCAGGTGGTAGAAGCGCCCGTCGTCGCGCATCTTCCACACTTCCAGCTCCGACTCCTCCTTGTAGATGCGGATGAAGATCGGCGCCCGCATCTCCATGTGCTTTTTGCCGAGCAGCGTCACCGTCTCCTTGGGCAACGGCATCAGGTGCGCCGGGGGCATCTCCAAAGTCGCGCAGGCCGACAGCGCGCCCGCCGCGGCCGCCACCGCCAGCACCCACCGCACCGGCTTTCCAACCGCAACCCCTCGCATCCCCACGTCTCCCTCAAGGCCGAGAGCGAATTGATTCACCAGTGGGATTTAACCCATTATTAATGGCGTGCTTGCCGCCAAGCCTACCCCAACCCCGGCCAGCCAACAACCGACGCCGCCCCCCCTTCCCACCGCCGCCGCCCGGCGTGGCGCTGTGGCCACATTCTGTTGCGCCACGTCGACGGGCTCCTCCAGCGCAAAGTGCTGGGGTGAGTGCCAAAGGGTCTGCTGCGCCCCTAGGGAGTCAGAGCGTCCGCCCGATGCCAAGGTACTTGTCATGGCGCTGGCGGCGCACCGCCTCAGGGCCAAGGGCAGACAGCTCGGCGAAGGCTTTGGCGACCGCGTCGCCGGTGCGTCGGAAGACGAGGGCGGGGTCGCGATGCGCGCCGCCGACGGGCTCGGAGATGATGACGTCGATAACGCCCAGTGCCTTCAGATCCTGGGCGGTGATCTTCATGTTGGTGGCGGCGTCGATGGCGCGGGCCGGGTCGTGCCACAGGATCGAGGCTGCCGCCTCGGGCGAGGCCACCGTGTAGATGGAGTGCTCCAGCATCAGTACGCGGTTGGCGGTGGCGATAGCGACCGCACCGCCCGAGCCTCCCTCGCCGGTCACCACGGCCACCATGGGCACGGTGAGCGACAGGCAGCGGTCGGTGGAGCGGGCGATGGCCTCGGCTTGGCCGCGCTCCTCGGCGCCGATACCAGGATAGGCGCCAGCCGTGTCCACCAGCGTCAGCACGGGCAGCTCGAACTTTTCGGCCAGGTTCATGAGCCGCACCGCCTTGCGGTAGCCATCCGGACGGGCCATGCCGAAGTTGTGCCTGATGCGGCCTTCCGTGTCGGAGCCCTTCTCGTGGCCGATCACCACGATGGAGCGCCCGCGGAAGCGGCCGATGCCGCCCATGATGGCGGCGTCCTCGCCAAAGTAGCGGTCGCCGGCCAGGGGCACGAAGTCCTCGATCAGGGCGGAGACGTAGTCGAGGCAATGCGGGCGGTCCGGGTGGCGCGCGACCTGCGTCTTCTGCCAGGGCGTGAGCTTTGCGTAGGTATCGATCAGCGCCTGGTGCGCCTTCTGCTGCAGGCGCGTCACCTCCTCGGTGATGGACACCGCATCCTCGTCCCCGTCGATGGCCTTGAGGTCGGCGATCTTGCTTTCAAGCTCGGCGACAGGCTTCTCGAAATCGAGGTAGGTGCGCACGTTGACGGTTCGATCCATCGTTTCGTTTCTAGCGGGAGGGGCGAAGGGCGCTACACGCTAGCCTGTCGCAGGTGTCCGACATTTGCGGCCGGGAGCCCCATAAGTCAAGGCGTTGCGTTTCCGAGCTGGTTGAGACCTGCGGCCACCGAAGCATGACAATCGCATCCAGCGTTGGGGAAGAGTTCCTCTCCGCCTTCCGGCGACTTGCTGACGATGGTCAGAAACCAAGGCGCTTCGTACCCGACGTCGACCTAAGCCGTGGCGCCGCGTGCAGTGAGGCTGAAATGCCGAATGATGGCCGCGGCATTCGCGCCGGCGTCGTTTGCCTCGCTATCGAGCACAAGACAATCCGGTCGCGGGACGGCACAGACACGATGCCGGGCCATGAAGTCGCGAGCACTCGGCCCCGACGCCATCTTATTTCTCGCAACCCTGTCGGGGTTGCCGATACGGCGGACGATCTCCTCGGTAGAACACTGCAGAAACACCGGAAGCAATCGTCCACCGTGCCGTTGAACAGCAGCCTCGAATTGCACAAACGTCGGCAAGTCGTGAGGCTCGACGTACACGAACGTCACCACAACGAGTGGAACGCCCCGCTCGGCCGCCGCGCTGAGGACGGAGAGCCGCACCGACTGCACGAGTTCCCAGAAACCTGGTGCCCCAAACTCAAAGACCGTGCGCGCCACGTCGATCGCGGCGTGATTGTCAAACAGTCGCCCATCGACCCGACCGAGCAATGCTTGCGCCGTCGTCAGTTTGCCGGCGCCAGGCGCTCCGTGGATGAAAATGAGCTTCATAGGATGAGCATAGCTGCGCCAGCGCCGCCCGTCATGCCACCTTCGCCCTTCCGTGCCCGCCTTCCTCCTGGCTCGGAGATAAACGCGAGCGGAAGGGCGAGATCGAATTGCGCGGGAGCTCTGGCGACTCCGCGATGCCTCAACCTTCAGCTTCGTCCGACGCCCGCATATTTGCCAATGACCTATGGGCAGGCCTCGGGCCTTGCGCAAGGCTGGGCTTGTCAATGTTGCGTTAGGCCTCGCCCTAACGCGACCTAGGGGCGGCGAGCGGATGGTGCTCGAACACGAGCTGCTTGAGGCGCTCCTCTAGGACGTGCGTATAAATCTGCGTCGTGGAGATGTCGGCGTGGCCAAGCAGCTGCTGCACCGCTCTGAGATCGGCGCCCCGGTCCAGCAGATGACTGGCGAAAGCGTGGCGCAGGACGTGGGGCGATACCCGATCCGGATCGAGGCCGGCTTCGGCGGCGAGACCCTTCAGCTCCTGGGCCAGGCGCTGGCGCGTGAGATGGCCTTCGGCGCTGCGCGAGGCGAACAGCCACTTGGTCTTCACCATCGGCGCGAGCCCGTCGTCAAAGCCCACGTTGAGATAGCACTCGAGTGCCGCACGCGCCGGCGCGTTGAGCGGCACGATGCGCTCGCGCCCGCCCTTGCCCTTGATGAGCAGCACGCGGGTGTCGCCCGCCAGTACCGAACGCGGCAGCGTGACGAGTTCGCTCACGCGCATGCCGGTCGCGTAGAGCATCTCGATCAGGGCGTGGAGCCGGAGCGCCCGCACACGCTCGCGCCCCTTGGCGGCGGCAATGCGGGCCCGCGCTGTCTCGATCAGCCGGTCGACCTCGGCCGGGGACAGGGTGCGCGGCAGCGGACGGCCGCGCTTGGGGCCGGCTAGACGGTTTGCCGGGTCCTCGGGCATGAAGCCCTCGGCGGCGAGGAACCTGAACAGCTGGCGGATGGCCGACAGGCGCCGCGCGCGCGAGGCGGGCGCCAGCCCCGCTTCCGCGCCGGCGCGCAGGTAGGCGGAAATGTCCGACGCATCCACTTCGACCAAGCGCTTGCACCGCTGGCGGGCGAGGAACGCGAGGAAGTCGTCGAGATCGCGCGTGTAAGCCGCCCGCGTGTTCTGCGCTGCGCCGCGTTCCGCGCTCAGCATCTCCATGAAGCGGCCGACAAGCTGGCGATCCTCATCCTCTTTGGGGCGCATGGTCGTGATCCCAAGGGTCAACCGCCCGATGTCCGCGGCCAGATACCAAACAGGCTCTCCACGGCAAGGCGGCGGGCGTCGGTCTCGAGTCCCGCCTGCCTCAGCGCGCGGATCGACTCTCCCAAGGCCAGGAAATTGGCTCCCTCGGGGCCGTCGGGCCCCAGGGCGCGCATCACCAACAGGATGGTGCGGCCCGCCTGCTTCTGCTGCGCAGCCTGCGCCAGCTCGGCCAGCACGCCGGTTTCCGGCAGGTAGCCGCCCTTTGGCTGGGCACCACGTCCTGCCGCCTCCCACAAGCGCAATGGCACGGTTACGTTGAGCGCGTCCAGCACTGTGACCACGCGGTGCAACGCCGCGGCGGCCAGTCGCCCATTCACGGCGAGGTTCTGAAGGTAGGAGAGACCGGATTGGCCCACCAGTCGCGACTGCGGATCTGACAGCTCGATCAGCGCCAGCCAGTGCTGGAGGTTGGCCTGGGTCTCGGCCCAGCGGCGCGCCAACTCAAGGTCGCCGCCGGCGATCGCCACCTCCACGATCGGCTCTGCGAGAGTGGCGGTCGCGGGCGAGGGCCAGAGCTGGGAGAACAGCGGTGCCAGCATGCGTGCGATCTGCGCGTACAGCCCGGCACGGCGCGCCTCGTTGAGAAGCGTGCGCAGGTGGCGGACTTTCGCCTCCGGCGTCGGCGCCCCCTCCACGGCCCGGAACAGCTGCGCCCTCAAGAGCTCGGGATCGCCAGGCGCGCGGCGTGCGGCGGCGCCCGCGGGCGGGCCTGGCAGGCGCCGATAGACCTCCGCCGTAGCCTCCGGCG
>JAFMSC010000232.1 GCA_017353825.1 Hyphomicrobiaceae bacterium
GCCACCAAGGGCATGGTGGCCGGGACACACGGCTCCACCTTCGGAGGCAATCCCCTGGCCATGGGGGTGGCCGGGGTGGTGCTCGACACGATCCTGGAGCCCGACTTCTTGAAGCATGTCGAGGCCATGGCCCTGCGCCTCAAGCAGCAGCTGGCAGGCCTCCATGACGCCTATCCGCACGTCATCGAGGAGGTGCGCGGCAGCGGCCTGCTCACGGGCCTCAAGGTCAAGCCGCCAGCGGGCGAGGTCATCAACGCCGCGGCCGACGAAAAGCTGCTCACCGTCGGCGCCGGCGACAACGTGGTGCGCCTCTTGCCCCCACTCAACGTCAGCGAGGACGAGCTCTCCGAAGCGGTGGGCCGGCTCGGACGGGCGCTTGCCCGCTTCCCCCAACCGGCCTGATAATCGGCCCTTGAGGTTGGTCATGGCTCTGCGGGCTCCCCGGCATTTCCTAGACCTGGATGGCATCGACGGCGCCACGCTGCGCCGCATTGTCGATATGGGGCACGCCATGAAAGCCGCGGGCAAGGGCGTGCCGAACGAGCTGAAGCCCGAAGGCATTGCCGATCTGGTGCTGATGATGATCTTCGAGAAGCCGTCCACGCGCACACGCGTGTCCTTCGACGTGGCCATGCGCCAGCTCGGCGGCCAGACGCTGGCGCTCAACCACGCCGACCTGCAGGTGGGGCGCGGCGAGCCCATCTCCGACACGGCCAAGGTGCTCTCCCGCTACGTCGACGCCATCATGATCCGCGCCAACAAGCACGAGACGCTGGGCGAGTTCGCCGCCTACGCCACCGTGCCGGTCATCAACGGCCTCACCGACCGCACCCATCCCTGCCAGATCGTGGCCGACATCATGACGGTGGAGGAGCGCTTGGGCCCCATCGGCGGGCGCAAGGTGGCCTGGAGCGGCGACGGCAATAACGTCGCTGCCTCGTGGATTCAGGCGGCCGCGCGCCTCGGGTTCAAGCTGACCCTGGCCTGCCCGCCGCAACTCAACCCGGAGCATGCTCTTCTCGACTGGGCGCGCGATGAGGGGGCCGACATCGCTCTGACCGACGAGGCCGCCGCGGCCGTGGCTGGGGCTGATTGCGTGGTCACCGACACATGGGTGTCGATGGGTCAGCAGGACGACGCCCGGCGCCGCAGGCAGCTGCTGGCGCCGTACGCGGTAGACGGCGAACTGATGCGCAAGGCGGCACCCGATGCCATATTCCTGCATTGCCTGCCGGCCTATCGCGGCAGCGAGGTGGCCGCCGAGGTCATCGACGGCCCGCAGTCGGCGGTTTGGGACGAGGCGGAGAACCGGCTCCACGCCCAGAAGGCCATTCTGGCGTGGTGCCTCGGGGTGGATTGATGCTGAGCGCGGACAACGGCAACACCGATCGCGGCAAGGCGCACGCGGTTGCCGACGACGACCTGGTCCTGCCGTTCCGCACGGTGAGGTCCGACGTCATCGGCCGCCTGGTGCGCCTGGGCCCGCTCGTGCACACCGTCCTGTCGCGCCATGCCTATCCCGAGCCCGTGAGCCACGCGCTGGGGGAGGCCCTGGCACTCACGGCGATGTTGGGCAGCGCGCTCAAGACCGGCGCCAAACTGATCCTGCAGACCAAAACCGACGGCTCGCTCGATTTCCTGGTCGCTGACTTCGAAGAGCCCGGCAAGGTACGCGGCTACGCCAACTTCGATAAGGCCGACGCGGCCCTCGCCGGCACCAAGGGACGCGGCGATCAGGGCGCCCTCTTGGGCACCGGCCATCTCGCCATGACCATCGATCCGGGCGGCGGCAAGGACCGTCACCAGGGCATCGTCGGCCTCGACCGGGTGCCGCTGCTGGCCGCCGCGCACGAGTATTTCCGCCAGTCGGAGCAGCTTCCGACCTTCATCCGGCTGGCGGTGGCCCGCCACTACGGCCCGGCCGAGGGTGGCGGCCCGCGCACCTGGCACTGGCGCGCCGGCGGCCTCATGATCCAGCAGCTGCCGCGCGAGGGGGGCGGGCGCCGGCTCCAAGGGGAGGCGCACGATCAGGGCCTTGAAAAGGAGGGCGATGAGAATTGGAATCGCGCGCGCCACCTCGCCGCCACCGTCGAGGACCATGAACTGACCGACCCGATGCTGGCACCCGAGCGCCTCCTCTATCGCCTGTTCCACGAGGAAGGCGTGCGGGTCGTTCCGGCCACGGGCCTCGCCGAGGCCTGCCGCTGCTCGCGCGAGCGCGTCGGCTTCTACCTGCAGCGCTTCGGCGCGCAAGAGCTCGCCGACCTGCGCGAGCCCGACGGCAGCCTCACAGTCACCTGCGAGTTCTGCTCGCGCCAATACCGCTTCGCTCCCGACGAGGTAGTCTAGGGGCGCTAGAGAGCCGCGACACGTAGGGTGCTCGCACGGCCGCACCCACGATCGAGCGCGGCGATGTTGCTTCCTTCCGCGAGCACGGGATCACTGCCGAAGAACTCGTCCGAGTACACTTGCCCCAGCTCGGCCTTGAGCGGACCCGACCGCGCTCGCTGGCGTGCCTTCCGGGAATTGGCGGCGCCCGCTCATTGCAATTGGCGGGGCCCGCTCATTGCATGAGACTTCCGCGCACAACATCGGTGCAGTTGTGCGACGACCGGGTCGCAACGCCCGAGCCAGAGCGTGGCCTCAAGTGAACCGGGCCCGTACCCCGAGCGTTCCCAGCATGAGCAACCATCGAGGATCGAGAGGACCGGGATCATGGCGCAGAGCACCCAGTACGGCGAGCGAGACCCGTCGGGTCTTAAGGAGAGGGCGACGGAGGGATTCGAGCGTATGGCCGACAAAGCCACGGACCAGTTCAAGACCATGGCCGATCGGGCCGAGGGCGCGGCAGGTCGAGCGGCGGAGCGAGGGCGCGAGGCCGGCGAGCGCGTGCACGAGGTTGCCGGCAATTTCCGCGGCGCGGTCGACAAGTCAGTGAGGGAGCAGCCCATGGCCACGCTGGCCCTGGCTGCCATCGCAGGCTTCGTTCTGGGCGCGCTGTGGAAGCGGTAAGGCCGAGCGCGGACGTCCGGCCGTGTTCAGGGGCCTGATCAACGACGCCAAGGTGGCGGCAGCGTCATTCCTCGACCGATATCTGGCCAGGGCATCGGTGGCGGTCCCGTTCGTGATCGCGGTCGGGTTTGCGACGGCCGCGGCCGCCCTGGCGCTGACGGCGCACTTCGGCGCCACCAATGCCTTCTTCATCATGGCGGCGGGGTTTTGCGCCATCGGCGTGGTGGCGGTCATCGCGGCCGCGCTCAAGGAGCGCAAGGAACAAGAGACGGCGGCGGGCGATGAGAGTGAGGCGGAGCCATCAGGCCTCGGGGAGATGGCCACGGCCGCCACGCAGGCCGCCGGGCAGCTGCCGCTCGGGCTCGTGGCGTCGGCGCTGGGCAGTCCCTCCGGCGCGAGTTCCCTGGTGGCGCTGGAGCGCATCTTGCGCCGCCACCTGCCGCTGCTGCTGCTGCTCGGGCTCGTGGCGTTCCTCATCATTTGGCCGGGCGAAGGCGAGACAGAGGCACGCGAGAGCGATGCGGGGGACGGATCCATCGACGAGGACGCGGGCGGCAAGCAGCACTCGGCGCAGGCGGCATCGCTACGGGAGGCCGCTTGATGAGCGGCGGCGAGCCGAGGGTCGTTGGCCGAGAGGCAGGTTCGCTGGGCCGTTGGAGGGTGGACGAGCCCACGAGCACGCGCGCCGCGGAACCATCGGTTTTGCCTCACGTTCGATGTCCATCGGCGCGGTGGGCCAAGTCGAGCGAGGTCAATCATGCGAGGAAGCTTTGTCCTAGCCGGCATCGTGGCCGCCGCTGCCACCGCCGCCGTGTGTGCAACCCCCACCCTGGCCAGGGACGACAGCTCCAAGGCACAGCAGGCCGCCGCCAAGGACCAGAAGGCCTTCATCCGCACGGCGATCCAGGGCAACCTTGCCGAGATCGATATCGGCAAGTTGGCCCAGCAGCGCTCCGGCAATGCGGAGGTTAAGGCCTTTGGCCGGATGCTGGTCGAGGACCACAGCGCGGCCAACGAGAAGGCCCGCCAGGTGGCCCAGGATCTCAAGGTGACCCCGCCGTCGCGGCCCAGCCTCAAGGAGCGCGCCGGCTACGCCAAGCTGGCACTGCTGCGCGGGGCGACCTTTGACAGGACCTTCGCGAAACACATGGTCTCCGACCACCAGAAGGACATCGCCGCCTACCGGGCGCAGGCTCAGGCTGGCGCCGAGCCGACCGCGGGCATGGCCAATGACGTGCTGCCGACGCTGGAGAAGCACTTCGGCGAGGCACAGCGCCTAAAGACCGAGGTCGCGGCGCAGAAGCGCTGAACATCGGCGCGCAGCCCGTAGTGCAGAGGTTCCAGCAATGGCCAAATCGTCCGAGGTTATTCTTGCCTGGCCCGAGCAATCGCGCGAGGCGGCACAGCTGGTCATTTTCCGGTACGGCGAGTCGGACGAAGTCACGCCGACCCAGCTCACCTGGCACCACCGCGGGCCCTGGAAGCGGATCATCGCGACACGCACCTTCTTCCGGCATAATTTCCCCGCACCACACATCGACAGCGTCTGCTCGGTCATCGACTACAAGGTGCCCATCGAGAAGGTGTCAGACCTCGCCGCCTTCGACGGTAGCGTCGTGGTCGAGCGCACGGCGGGCGAGGTGTCGGCGCGCTGCCATGACGAGCAGGCCAACTTCCTGGCCCTCAATCTCATGCACGACATCGTAACCGAGCGCCGTACCGTGGAGGATGCTCGCCACTACTACGCCAAGGAGTTCGCCGACTACCGGCGCAAGAAGCCAGCCCCCTATATGCAGAAGCTCAACTTCGAGCCAGGAAACGGTGGCAGCGGCGATCCAGACGTCCGTATACTGACCGACGCAGACCTGGAGCGGGCCAAACAAGAAGCCCAGGAGGGCCAGAACGGCGAGCAGGGCGGCGGCTGAGCGGCGGTCCCCGGCGGCGAGCGGTGGAAAAGCGCCGGCAACGAGCCGGCGGCTTCCGCGAAGCGGGCTGCCCTCCCAACGGCCGCCGCCAGGCCAGCCTTACGGGGCCTGCCGCTCCAGGCAGGTCTTGCGCGCTATCAGAACGGCCAGTTGCGGGTCCAGTCGGTTTCCTCGACCTTGGCGTGGACGTGGCGTGGGCGCTCGCTGAAACGGGTGAGACGGGCGACGGCGCGCACGCGCAGTTCCGAGACGACCAGCGTCTGTACGGGCGCCGCCGGCCGCAGGTGCACGATCCGGTAGCCCTTCTCCTTGAGGCGGGCGAGCAGACCGCGTATGGCCAGCGCGGTTGAGGGATGGATGTCGTGCAGCAGGATGATGCCGCGACCGCGTGCTTCGAGCTTGGTCATGACCCGCTGGATCATGCGCTGCGCACTGCGGATCAGCCAGTCTGAGGAATCGATGTCCACCGCGAACTGGGCAATGTCGCGGCCCCGCAGATAGGCGACGGTGGCGGGGGTGCTGCTCAGATACGGGTAGCGGAAGAATGGGGCAATCGGCTGGCCCGCCGCTTTCTCCGCCTCGGCGAAGCCGATTTCGATCTGGGCGCGCGCGATCGCTGGCGCCAGGCGGCGCAGGTTGGGGTGCGACCACGTGTGGCCGCCGACGGTGTGGCCCTGATCGGCGATCGCCTTCACCAGATCGGGATGCGCGGCGGCCATCTGGCCCACGACGAAGAAGGTGGCCTTGGTGCACTCGGCGGCCAGCGTGGCCAGGATGACCGACGTCGAGCCCGGCAAGGGGCCGTCGTCGAACGTCAACACGACCTCGCCTGGCGCCAGGAAATCAGGATCGCCGAACGGCTCGCCGAACCACGGCCCGCCTCTGGTGTCGACATCGGCCGTGCGCGCGACGCCGATCCCCTTGGAGGGATCGCACGCCTCATCCGCCTGGGCGGCCGCCGGCAGGGCCGCTACCGCAGACGCCAACAGGCATGCCCACACCGCCCCCACCGCTCGCATGTCTTCCCCCGATGCTCTCCTTGCGTTCCCGGCGCCTTTCGCCTCGCCCCTGTGGCGCGATCGCCGTCAACGAGACCGGCAGCGATGCCAGCAACGATCAGTGCGAGGCGCGTGTCGGAAGCTTCAAACGTGGTCAAGTTGCAGCGAGCGGCGCAGCGAGCTGGCGGGGGCCGGCGGCTTCCTCCCGCGCAGCCAAGGCGGCGTGGGTGAAGCGCGGCGAATACGGACGCCGCGAGCGTGCGCGTGAAGTGACCATGCTGATCCCCCTTGTCGTCCTCAAGGTCCCCCCGCGGAACGGCTCTAGGCCGAAAGCCCGTGTCCGTCCGGCAGCCCAGTATCAACACACGGGTGGTCCCGGCACAAGCCATGGCTCGTAAGGCAAAATGACATAGGCTTTCCGAGCCTCGATTGCGTATGGTCGGGGATGCAAATTTGCACGGGGCTCACCGGCCTCGCTGCACGCTCCGGTTCGAAACCAAGAGCCGAGCACAACCAACCGGGGAGGATGGGCATGGTGGATCGTGACCGCCGGCTGGCCAAGTGGCGGACCGAGTTTCCAACCATTGCCTCACTGGAGCAGCGGGCGCGCCGGCGCATTCCCTATTTTGCGTTCGACTACCTGCACGACGGCACGGGCGACCTTGCCAACCGGCCGCACAACGTCGCGGCCCTCAGGAACATCGAGATCGTGCCGCGCTTCTGCGAGGACATGTCGGGCGCGAATACCGCGGTCAGCCTGTTCGGCCGTCGCTACCAGGCGCCGCTGGCGATCGCGCCGGTGGGTATGGACGGCGCCATCTGGCCCGGCGCCACGCGTCTGTTGGCCGAGACGGCGCGCGAGATTGGCATCCCCTACATGACCGGCACCATGGCGACGAGATGCATGGAGGAGGTGTCGCAGACTGCGCCGGAGAGCTTCTGGATCCAACTCTACAGTCTGCCGGCCCAGGACCACC
>JAFMSC010000573.1 GCA_017353825.1 Hyphomicrobiaceae bacterium
GTCGATCTGGCGGTCCTCAAACTCACCGATGTCCCCGATGACCTGCGGCCCATTCCGGTCGGTACCTCGACCGATTTGGTGGTGGGACAATCGGTCTTCGCCATCGGTAACCCGTACGGTCTGTCGCGCAGCCTCACCACAGGGGTGATCAGCGCACTTGACCGGCGCCTGCCCACAGAATCGGGGCGCGAGGTGGCGGGCGTGATCCAGACGGACGCCGCGGTGAACCCGGGTAATTCCGGCAGGCCGTTGGTGGACAGCTCAGGACGGCTGATCGGGGTGAACACTGCCATCCTGGCCCCTACCGGCTCATTCACGGGCGTGAGCTTCGCCATCCCGGTCGACACCGTCAACCGCGTCGTGCCCGAGCTGATCCGCAGCGGCCACGCCCGGCTTCCGGGGATCGGCTTCGTGCCGCTGTCAGAGGAGATCGCGCGCCAACACGGGATCCGCGGCATCGTGGTTCAATCGGTGCCGCCCGGCGGCCCGGCCGCGCAGGCTGGGCTCCTGGGACTCGACGAGCAGGGGCGGCTCGGCGATGTGATCGTGGCCGCGGACGGCAAGCCCGTCGCCACCGTGGCCGATCTGGCGACCGCGCTGGAGCGCGTCGGTATCGGCAACAAGGTGGCCCTCACCGTGGTTCGCGGCGGCGAGCGCCGCGAGTTGTCCGCCACCGTGCAGGATATCAGCGTACGCAGGTAGACCCGGGGGCGCGACTTGCCTGCCGAATCACCGGTAGGCCTCAGCCCCCTTCATCGCTGGGCAGCGACGCCGCCCGCGCAAGGGGTCGGCGGCGCTATTGGCGATTGCCCTGGCTGCCGCGCGCAAATGCCTCGCGCGCCCAGCAGGTATAGCCTGCGAAAGACGCGGTCGGATCCTCGTGGCGCGCACGCTCACACTCCACGTGGTAGTTCGGACTGGCGCGGAGCTGCGCTGAATTGTGCCGCGGCTTTGTCGAGCGCTTGCCGGCGGCATCTGCCGTAGTATTCAGGGCGAGCACGCCGCTCAAGACGATCAGGCTAACAAGCAGGGTGCGCATATAGAGCCTCCTCGGCAATCCAATCAACGGCTAGGGGTATTGCTCTCGATCTTTGCAGGCTCTGACGCCCGTCAGTACGGCGTGATTACGTTGACAAGGGCATGGCGCTTGTCCTCCAGCACTGCCGTGCGGGCCGCGGCGAGGACAGCGGGCAGCTCATCGGGGTGCTCGGCGCGGACGGCGAAGGCGCCGTGGGCGGCGGCAATCTTGTCGAATGGCGGGCCGGGGGAGAGGTCGGCGAGGCCGAGGCCGTTCTCGCGGCCCGACGCGCCGGAGGCGAACATTGAGAGCGTGGCGTTGCGCACGGCCGCGTAGCGGCAATTGTTGAAGATCACGATCACGATGGGCAAATCGTGCGCCTCCGCGGCCCAATGGCAGGCGGTGGGGTTGGCAAAGACGAAGCCGCCGTCGCCGATGGTCGCCACCACGAAGCGGTCGGGTGCGGCGAGCTTGGCGCCCAGCGCAGCGCCAACGCTCCAACCGAGCCCGCCGGCAGGGCTGATGGCGAAATAGGTGCCGGGTCGGGTGCGCGCGCAATAATCGGGGCGCAACTGGTACTCGTTGACGATCACCCCGTCGGGTCCGGCCATCTCGCCAACGCAGCGGCTCAGATATTCGGGTGTGATGTGGGGGGCGTCGGAACTGGCGATACGAGCGGGGCGCGTCGCCCATGGCTCCGCCGTCTGCCTAATCGCAGCGCGCGCGGCCAAGGCCGCTTCCAGAGCCTCCAAGGCCGGCGCGACGGCCGCGGCGATGGATAGGTCGCTGCGGAAATTGCGCATGGGGTAGCGCAGGAAGGCGGGGTCCGCGCCCATATGGGCGATGCGCGCCGCAGCGCTCGGGGCCTTGACGCCTGGCATCCACGGCACGTCGCTCTCGATCACCAGGATGAGGTCTGCCTCAGCCAGGAACGGGCCTGGATCAAATCCCATGTGCATGGGGTGGTCTGTCGGCAGGCACAGGTAGCGCGGCGTGTGGGCGACGACCGGCAGCTTGAAGCGCTCCGCAAGCCGCGCCAGCGCCTCGGTCTCCGCCGGCAGCCGACCGACATTCGAGGCGATGATGAGTGGACGCTCAGCTTGCGCGATCCACCCTGCCAGGCGACCGATGGCCTCCGGATCGGGATACGGCGGCACGGGCGCAGCACGCGGGCCGGACGGCGCCTCGCCCGGCGCCGGAGCCGACAGCGGCTCGCGCG
>JAFMSC010000574.1 GCA_017353825.1 Hyphomicrobiaceae bacterium
CCGACCACGGCGCTCGCGCCCAGCGCCCCGGCGAAACCCGACCAAGTCTTGTTGGGAGAAACTTTCGGCCAAAGCAGTGGGCCCCGCAACAGCCGACCGCAAACAAAGGCTGCGGTATCGGCGACCGCTACGATGAGGATGAGGAAGATCACTGCCATGAGGCCCAGCGCCGGGTCCGACCGCAGCCAGATCAGCACCACCGCAGGAAAGCCGGCGTAGAGCACACCCAAGGCTGCCAGGAAGCTGTTGCGGCCGAGGCTCAGCAACGTGGCCAGGATGGCGCCGATCGGCAGCGCCAACAGCCCCAGGCCAACGAAGCCGGCGGCGGCCAGCACGCCGGCGATGGCCACCGTGACAAGCTGCACCGCAACCAGGATGCCGATATCGGGACCGTTGACCAGGCGGCCCCATTCCCAAGCGACGAGCAGCGAGGCCGCCACCACCAGCACACCCAAGGGGGTCGGCCCGGAAAAGACGATCAGCGCCACGCCCGCCGCGATCGCCACCCCAGTGATCAGACGTACGGCGAAATCGACCCCGAGACGCGCGACCCAGCCGCGTTCGGTCTCCTCCGAATCGTCGTGCTCGCGCATGTGCCTGGGGCCTCTTCGGACCTCTAGGAGCCTCTGCCCGCATCAGCCTATCGACGGGCACGCGCCGGCCCCGGCTCCAGAGCGCATTGGGCAGCGGCCGCCGCCGGGGCGGCCTGCCATGGGCGCGGACGCCGCCCCCGGGAGCTTCAGGGCTGTCATACTTGCTTGATCTCGGCCTCTTTGCCGGCCAGAACCTGATCGATCTCCTTGATCAGGCGATCGGTCAGCTCCTGCACCTTGGCCGAGCTCTTGTGGTGATCGTCCTCGCTCATCTGCCCGTCTTTGTCGAGCTTCTTGAGCAGGTCCATGCCCTCGCGCCGGATGTTGCGCACCGCGACCCGGGCCTGCTCGGCGTACTTGTGGGCTACCTTGACGAGGTCCTGGCGCCGCTCCGCGTTCAAGGGCGGGATGGGCAGCCTCAGGAGCGCGCCATCGACGATCGGATTGAGCCCCAGGTTCGCCTCCCGGATCGCCTTCTCGACGGCCCCCACCTGGCTCTTGTCCCATACCTGCACCGCGATGGTGCGCGCGTCGGGCGTGGAAACCGTGGCCACCTGGTTGATGGGCATGCGCGCGCCGTAGACGGTCACCACGACCGGATCGAGCAGGTGGATGCTGGCCCGACCGGTGCGGAGTCCCCCCAGCTCCTTCTTGAGCGCGTCGATCGAGCCGCGCATGCGGCGCTCCAGCTCCTTGAGGTCGAATTTGGCAGCGGCCATGAGAGTTTCCCCTTGCTCAGCGGGTGCCGCGGATTGTCCAGTCGTCGGGCCTCCGAAGCGTTCCCGCGCGGGCTCGCGCCTCGGGCTAGCGGCCCGCGATGACTGTGGCCCGGGCCTCGCCTTGCAAGACCTTCAGGAGATTGCCCGGCTCCTGGATAGAGAATACCACGATCGGTAAAGCGTTGTCGCGAGCGAGGGCGATGGCGGCCCCGTCCATCACCTTGAGATCGCGGGTCAGAACCTCGCCGTAGGTTAACCTTTCGTAACGGACCGCCTGGCAGTTGTGCTTGGGATCATCGGAGTAAACACCGTCCACCTGGGTGGCCTTCGCCAGGGCATTGCAGTTCATTTCGGCAGCGCGCAACGCCGCGGTGGTGTCGGTCGTGAAGAAGGGGTTGCCGGTGCCGGCGGCGAAGATCACCACCCGCTTGCTGTCGAGGTGATGCAGCGCCTTGGAGCGCACGAACGACTCGCAAACCGTGGGCATCGGGATGGCGGACAGCACGCGGGCGTCCACGTTGAGGCGTTCCAGGCCGCTATGCATGGCCAGAGCGTTGATGACCGTGGCCAGCATGCCCATGTAGTCGGCGGTGGCCCGGTCCATGCCCTTGGCCGCGCCGGCGAGGCCGCGAAAGATATTGCCGCCGCCCACCACCACGGCGATCTCCGCGCCCGCCAGGACGGCCCCCTTGATCTCCCCGCATAGCCGCATGACGACATCGACATCGATGCCGTAGCCGGCCTTGCCCATGAGGGCCTCGCCGGACAGCTTGAGGAGCAGTCGCCTGTATCGTAAGCCGGGTGCCGAGCCGCTCATCGTTGCCGCCACTCCACGTCGTCGGAGCTTATGTCGACAGGCGTTCGGCAGGCAAATCCGGCGGGCGGCCGTCCGCCGGGATGCCGAGCGCTTCCATGCACACCC
>JAFMSC010000575.1 GCA_017353825.1 Hyphomicrobiaceae bacterium
GCCATGCGCGCAGTGCGCGGTTCACGGCCAAGGGCCGCTCCAGGGTAGACAAGTGGCCGCACTTCGGGACGATCTTCAGTTTGGCGCCGGGTATGCTGGCGGCGATCTCGCGCGCCAGCTTCGGCGGCGTGAGCGCGTCCTCCTCGCCCACCAGGACCAGAGTGGGGCAGCGGATGCTCGCCAGCAGCGCGCGGGCGTCGGCGCGGCCGATGAGCGCGGCCTGCTGACGCTTGAAGGCGCTCAATCCGGTGTCGATGGCCATCTGGATGACCGTCCTCACCAGGGCCCGGTCCGTGAGCCGCGCCGTGTGAATGAGCGACGGGAGCAGCACATTCTGCGCGTAGGCCACGCCCTCGCGCTCGCCGTTGGCGATTAAGTCGCGGCGGGCCGCCGTGCGCTCGGGCGTATCGGCGCGCGAGCTGGTGTCGAGCAAGGCCAGCCGCTCCACGCGCTCAGGCGCTTGGCGCACGATCTCGTAGGCGATGTATCCACCCATGGAGAGGCCGGCCAGCGCGAAACGCCTCGGCGCCGCCGCCAGGATCGAGCGGGCGAGGCCCTTCATGGTCTGCTGGCGCGTGTGGTCGGCCACGGTTGGCTCGGCGATGTCGCTCAGGGCGGCGATCTGGGGCGCCCACAGCGCGGCCGTGCACAGGAGACCGGGCACCAGCACCAGTTTGGTCCTCGCCGCCATGTTGCATCTCCCTGGACCCATCCCGCCGGTTATGCGGCAGGGCTGCCGCGTCATCGCAAGCGCCCTGGGCCGCAGGCGCCGCTTCGGCGGCACCAGATTTTGCGTGATCTCGCGACATTTTTGCACCCCCGCCGGCGAGCTTCCTTGCAATTGCCGTCGAACGGTGCCATGTAGCGGGCGTAACGGGCGCAGGGGACCGCTTTCATATCGAGTTTCCCCACTATCATCCGGCTTTTCCCGTTAGGCCCTTTGCCAAGTTCCCCCTGCGCTCTCCGAAGGCTGGCTCAACGCGCGCACACTCGCGATGCTGCGTGGATGCCGGCGATCCTGACGAGAGACGGAGCGTCCTTCTTTTGCAAACGTCAACCTTCGCTGGGCTCGGACTCAGCGCCAAAGTGCAGGCTGCCATCCAGGCCGCCGGCTACACCAGTCCTACCCCCATCCAGTCCCAGGCCATTCCGGTCGCCGTAACGGGTCGCGACGTTCTGGGCATCGCCCAGACCGGCACGGGCAAGACGGCGGGCTTCGTGCTGCCCATGCTGGTGCGGCTCGAGGCGGGCCGCGCACGAGCGCGAATGCCGCGCTCGCTCATCCTGGCGCCCACGCGCGAACTCGCCGCCCAGGTGGCCCAGAGCTTCGAGAAATACGGCATCAACCACCGCCTGACGGTGGCGCTGCTGATCGGCGGCGTCTCCTTCGACGACCAGCTGAGGAAGCTCGACCGCGGCGCCGACGTGCTGATCGCCACGCCAGGCCGGCTGCTCGATCACTTCCAGCGCGGCAAGCTGCTCTTGACCGGCGTCGAGATCCTCGTGATCGACGAGGCTGACCGGATGCTCGACATGGGCTTTATCCCGGACATTGAGAAGATCTGCAAGCTCTTGCCGGCCAACCGCCAGACCTTGTTCTTCTCCGCCACCATGCCGCCCGAGATCCAGCGGCTGGTCGACAGCTTCCTGAAAGACCCGGCCCGCGTCGAGGTCGCCCCACCCGCAACCACCGCCAACACCATCACGCAACTCTTCCGCTACTGCCCTTCCACCGAGGATTGGGAGAAACGTGAGGTTCTGCGCGACCTGATCCGCACCGAGCACGTCAAGAACGCCATCATCTTCTGCAACCGCAAACGCGACGTGGCGATTCTACTGAAGTCGCTGCAGAAGCACGGGTTCAATTCGGGCGCCCTGCACGGCGACATGGACCAGATGAGCCGCATGGCCACGCTCGACGCGTTCCGCGAAGGCCGCATCACGCTTTTGGCGGCGAGCGACGTGGCCGCGCGCGGCCTCGACATCCCCGACGTGAGCCACGTTTTCAATTTCGACGTGCCGTGGCAGGCCGACGACTACGTGCACCGCGTCGGCCGCACCGGCCGCGCTGGCAAAGAGGGGCGCTCGCTGACGATCGTCACTCCCGACGACATCAAGCAGCTCCAGGACATCGAGAAGATGCAGGGCGCGCCCGTCACCTGGATCGGCGAGCCGCCCAGCGAGGCGGATATCGCCGAAGGCACGCGCAGGAAGCGCAGCCGCAGCCG
>JAFMSC010000233.1 GCA_017353825.1 Hyphomicrobiaceae bacterium
TCCCTTGGGCCGGGCCCGACATCCAGCGGCCCTCGGGCTGGAGCGGCGCCTGCGGCGCGCCGGCGCGGGGATTGGCGGGATCAATGGGGGTGGAAGGTCTCCCGGACAGGAACGACTTGGGTCTCGCCTCGGGCACCGTCGGGATGAGCTGGGCCCATTTCAGTTCAATCGGCGTCTCCACCGCGTGCACGAGCACCGGCCGCATAACGAGCAGCACCACGGACGCGGCGAGCACCGCAGGCGCGGCCAAAATGCGATAGCTCCAAGCCTTCATGGCCAGATCCTTCTTATCTCCTTCCGTCGCCTGCATCAGGTCCGCACGGTCATGCCGTCGGCCAGCGAGAGGCGGTAGGCGCGCAGCGCCGGCAGCAGTCCCGCGATGCAGCCGGCCAGGACGATGGTGCCCAGCGTCGCCCACGCGTCAGGCTTCAGCGGCGCGATCGGCAGGTGCAGGCCGTAGGCTGCGTCGACATAGGGCCGCGCCAGGAACAAGGCTGCATAAAGGAGCATGATGCCCAGCGCAACCCCGACTGCTGTCAGCACGCCGGCCTCGGCCATCAAAAGCCCGAGAACGGTGCGCGGGCGCGCGCCCACCGAGCGCAGGATCGCCATCTCGCGGCGCCTCTCGTTCAAGGTCGAAAGGATCATGGTGAGCATGCCGAGCAGCGCCGTCGCCACCACCATGGCCGAGACGATCCTGAGCGCGGTCTCCGCGGTGCCGACCAGGCCCCACAATTCCTGCAAGGCGGCGCCGGGCAGGATCGCGGACAGCGGCTCTGCGCGGTACTCGTTGATGGCGCGCTGCAGGCGGAACGCGGCAAGTTTGGACTTTAGGCCAACGAGTGCAGCGGTGATGTCCTTGGGCGTCAGGTCCATCTTGCGCACCTCCTCGGCCGGGACCGACTGGCCGGGGATGCGCGCACCGCTCTGCCAGTCGACGTGGATCGCCGTGATCGCCTCCAGGCTCACGTGCACGGTGCGGTCGACCGGCGTGCCGGTCCGCTCCAGGATGCCGGCGACGCGGAACGGCTTGTCGTCGTGCTCCAGGAAGGAGACCTCACCCAGGCCGTGCTGCAGCACGATCGGGTCGCCGATCTTGTAGCCGAGCTTGTCGGCGACCTCGGCGCCGATCACGGCGTCGAACAGGTCGGAGAAGGGGCCACCGGCCACGAAGCTCAGCCCGTGCGTCGCACGGTACTTGTAGTGCGTGAAGTAGTCGGTCGAGGTGCCGAGCACGCGGAAACCGTGATGGCTGTCGCCAAGCGAAAGGGGCACGATCCAGGCCACCTCCGGACGGGCGGCGATGTCCTTGTAGGATTGCCACGTGACGTTGTTGGTGGCGTTGCCGATGCGGAATACCGAGTAGAGCAGCAGGTTGAGGCCGCCCGAGCGCGCCCCGACGATGAGGTCGGTGCCGGAGATGGTGTCGGCGAAGCTCTGGCGCGCGCCGGTGCGCACCTCCTCCACGCCCAACAGCAGCACCACGCTGGCGGCGATCGTCACGATCGTGAGCAGTGCCGTGATCCAGCGGTTGACGAGGGACTTGAGGGCGAGGCGCAGGACGATCATGCGGCCGCTCCCAGGTGCGCCGCAGTGGTCTTGGCGATCTCGGCAAGCCGCAGCACGCGGTCGAAGCGCGGCGCCAGGCTCCGGTCGTGGCTCACCATGATGAGCGTCGCGCCGGCGGCGCTGACCTCGGCAAACAGGAGGTCGAGAAAGGCGTCCTGGCGGTCGCGGTCGAGGGCTGAAGTGGGCTCGTCGGCGACGATGATCTCAGGCGCGCCGATCAGCGCCCGTGCCGCCGCCACGCGCTGCTGCTGCCCCACGCTCAGGTTCGCGGCCGAGCGGTCATGGAGGTGGGCCTCTTCGAGGCCGAGCCGGGCTAGCAGGCGCTGGGCCTCTTCCGCTGCCGACCCGGTGGCGGTGGCGCGCTTGCGCCGCCCTGGCGCGAAGCTCAACGGCAACAGCACGTTGTCGATCACCGAGCCGTAGGGGAGCAGGTTGAACATCTGGAAGATGATGCCGAAGTGCTCGGCGCGGAACGCGTCACGCGCGGCCGCGCCGAGCCTGGTGAGCTCGCGCCCGAGGATCTCGATGCGGCCTGCCTGCGGCGCGAGGATGCCGCACAGCAGGCTTAGGAACGTGGACTTGCCGCTCCCCGACGGCCCGATCAGCAGCACGCGCTCGCGCGCCGGCAAGGCAAAACGCTCGATGGCGAGCGCAAACGCGTTCTTGCCGGGCCACGTGAAGTGCACGTCGCCGAAGCTGATGATGTCCGGCGCCGCGCCGTTTGGCTCAGCCGTGCCGCCATACATCGCGGCCGGCCTAGATGATGCCGCCGAGATCGATGCGCGGCTTGTCGCGGCTGACCTCGAAGCTGTTCTGGCCCTTGGGGGTGACGACGGTGACGTCGAGCTTCTGGGCGCCGGCGAAGTTCTTGAAGTAGTCGAACACGATGGTCGTCAGGCTCGCCGGGCTCTTGCAGTCGAAGGCGTACTCGGCGTGAAAGGCCGAGTGCTGGTGCCCGGCGTGATCCTGGTCGGCGGCGTCATGATCATGATCGTGGTCCGCAGCCTCATGCTCGTGATCATGATCCTCGGCGCCATGATCGTGATCGTCGGCGTCGTTGCCGCCGTGCTCGCCCTCGATCGTCACCTTGGCGTCCGTCACGCTACACCCCGCCGCGGCCGGCAACTGGAGGACGGTCTGCGGCGCCTTGAGTTTCTTCTCGGCCTTTTCAAGGGTCGACTTCTGCTCGGGCGTCGAGGGCGCGTGCTCGAAGCCGACGATGTCGGCACCGGGTGCCTCCAACTCCATCGACAGGCGCGAGCCTTCCAGCGCAATGTTGAGCGTGCCGCGTCCGTGCACGTGCGCGCCGAGCTGGCGGTGCTCCTCCGCCTGTCCCACGCCCGTTACCGCCGCAGCCAAGCCGAAGCCGGCCGCGAGACTCATCCAGAACCGCATGCGAGGTCCTCCTGGCTGTGCTTTGCGCTGCTGTGCGCCGCCCGGTCACGAGCGCGCTCAAAACCTGGTAAACGAAGTTGGCATGAACCGGTGAAAACCTATATGATGTTATAACGTTACATGCAATGGTTGCCCGATCACGTGACTGAGAGCCGACAAGGAATCCAATCGCGATGCTCAATTCCCGAACGGGGCTTGTGCAAGCCGTCGCGCTGGTCGCTGGCGCGCTTGTGCCGACCATGCCTGCATACGCACCCTCACGTGTTTGTCACGGTCGAGGCGACACTCCTCTACGACCACGGCGCCTTCACGGGCATCCGACACCAATGGACCTTCGATGAGTACGACACGGAAATGGCCATCGAGGGCCTTGATAAGAACCACGACGGCAAATACGACCGCGCGGAACTGAGCGAGCTCGCCAAGGTGAACATCGACTCGCTCAAGGGCTTCGCCTATTTCACCTTCCCGACCCTTGCGGGCCAGCCCGTGAAGGTCGGCGAGCCGCGCGGCGACTACTACCTGGAGTACAAGGACCGCGCGCTCTCCCTGTACTTCACCTTGCCCTTCGCCACCCCGGTGTTGACCGGGGCCAAGGACTTCAAGGTCCAGGTTTCCGACCCCAGCATTTTCATCGCCTTCCAGCCCGCCAAGGGCGAGCAGGCTGTGGGATTCAGCCCCGGCACGCCGAAGAGCTGCCGTGTGACCGTCGGTGATCCGGAAGACCCCTCCGCGGAGGCACCCAAGAACGCGCTCACGCAGTTCGGCGGCGTCATGAGCCCCGCCGTGACCCTTTCGGTCGCATGCAGCGGCCCATGACCGGCGCGGGCAGACGGCCGCCCGACCTGCACGCGGATCATCGGACGATCTGGTGAGCGATGACAACGACCGAGAGCTTCGCATGGGAGAGCACTGGCGTACGCTGGCGCACCGACTACGATGTGGTCGGCAACGGTCCCGATGCCTTGTTGCTGCCGGCGCTTTCCTCGGTATCGGCGCGCGCAGAGATGGTCGCGCTCGCGCGCCTCCTGCAGGCGCGCCATCGCTGCATCGTGCCCGACTGGCCTGGGTTCGGAGCGGCGCGTGGTCCAGACGCCCGACTGACGCCGGAGGTGCTTGTGGGTTTTCTAAGGGGGTTCGTTGCCCGGATCGTGCAACACCCTGCGCTGGTCGTCGCCGCCGGTCATGGTGCCGCCTACGTGATGACGGTGGCGCGCGAGATGCCGGACGCGCTCTCGTCGATCGTGCTGGTCGCCCCTACCTGGCGAGGGCCCTTGCCGACGGCGATGGGCGAGCACCGGCGGCGCCTCTGGGCCACGATCCGCCGCTGGGTGGAGCTGCCCGCGATCGGGCCGGTACTCTACCGACTCAACGTCAACCGGGTCATGGTGGGTCGCATGTTGCGGGGCCACGTCTACGGCGACCCGAAGTTCACCACTGACCGCCTGCTCGAGCACAAGACAGCGATCACCAGGCGCCCTCGCGCCCGGTTTGCGACGGCTGCTTTTGTGACGGGAGGCCTCGATCTGGTGACCGATCGCCCGAGCTTCCTTGGCCTGTTCGACCCGAAGCCCAAGGCGCCCGTCCTGGTGCTGATCGGATCGTCGACTCCGCCCAAGTCGCGCGCCGAGATGGACGCCCTCGCCGCGCTTCCCACGGTGCGGTCGGAAGTGGTTCCGGGATCGCTCGCCGCCCATGAGGAACATCCCGAGCGGGTCGCAGCAGCCATCAGCGGACTGGTCGGCACTTTGCGGTGAGCTTGGCAGGCCCTCAGTGTGCATGGCGCCGCGAAGTTGCGTTCCTTGACGTCGAGCACGGCCTTGTGGAGGCGCAGCTTCCCGGCGGACACGGCGGCCATATGACCACGATCGCTGTGCTTGTGCGGCGGGTGGCCGGCGGACCCTTGTCCGATGCCGCCGATCCGCGGTGCCCGCACGAAGCCAGCGGCTCGGCGCGCCATCGGCTTTGACGCCCACTCCAGGCCGTTAAGCGCCTCCTGGCGCAATCGGTCGAGACAAACGTCCCAAGGTTTTGCATCAAAGGCCGTCAATCAGCGAATTGTGATTCCCCGCACCCCATGAATTCGGAGTAGCAGTCGAACAACACATTTGGTATGTTATAACGTATCGGCTGAGAAAATGGCACAGCAATGCGCGGGTCTCCCCAGGAATTCTTCGATCGGATCGACAGTCGCTTGGGTCTCAATGACGACGATTGCCTCGCGATCGACAAGGCCGTCGCCGAGCTGCCGGAGCCGTGCCGCACGGCGGCCTGGAACGACCGCGGGGGCAACCGCTGCGTGGTCGTCGAGGCGGTCGCGTGCTCCGAACGAAGCTCGACGTTCGTGTTCCTGCGCAGCACCAGCGGGGTGGTCGTCGTCGTCCGCCGCAGTGACGGCTGGACGACGGGCGGCTGCGTCGCGTCGATCGCAGAGGCGATCGAGGTCATGCGTCTCACGGTCGCTCAGCCGGGTGAGGTCAGCCTACCGGCGGACTGTCGGCAACATGCGCATTGATCGCCTCCCTGCATCAGCCGGTGGGCCACAAAAAGGGGAGTGAAGCACCATGTTCAGCCGCTGGTGGCGGCCAGCATCTGGGTCTCAATCGAAAGAAACGAAAGGAAACGCCATGCCGACGCTCTACGACTTCGAGCTTTCCGGAAGCTGCTACAAGGTCCGCCTGCTGCTGAACATCCTTGGCGTCGACTACAGCAAACACGGCGTCGACTTTGTCAACAAGGAGCACAAGAACGCCGAGTATGTGAAGCTCAATCCATTCGGCGAGATCCCGATCTACGAGGAGGGCGACCTGCGCCTGCGCGACGCGCAGGCGATCCTGATCTACGTCGCCGGCAAGTACGATCCTGCACGGACCTGGTGGCCAACCGACCCGGCGGCGCAGGCCCGTATCGCACAGTGGCTTTCGACCGGCGGCAACGAGATCATGAGCGCGGCGGGGGCGCGGCTCGTCAAGATCCTGAATTACGATCTCAACCTGCCGGCGCTGCAGGCGCGGGCAAATGCGACGTTCAAGATCCTCGACGCGCATCTTGCCAATCGTCAGTGGGTCGAGCTGGGGCACCCGACAATCGGCGACATCGCCTGCTTCCCCTATACCGCGCTGGCCGGCGAGGGCGAGATCTCGCTGGAGCCATATCCGAATATCCGGGCCTGGATCGGGCGCATGAAGCAGCTGCCGCGCTTCATCACGATGCCGGGCATCTGATAATGCCTTGTGCACACCGGCGTCGCCATCAGAGGCAGCGATCAGCCGGCTGACTTGCTAGCCGACAGGCACCGCGGCATGTCGGCAGGCTGCCACTGGGCGTAGGCCGGAACGGCGTTGTCGAGACCCGCCTGACAGCGGCCTTCGACTGCGAGGTATCGCAGCAACGCCCGCAGGCTCGTCGTCATCTTCTCGATCGTGCCCTCCCGCACGTGCTGGCGCGTTCCATGAAGTAGCTGCGAACGACAGCCGGACCCAAACCCGTCGGGTCCGCGGCGAGTGCCGTCAACATACCGACGGCGTCGCGAGCCTAGAGCCTGATGGTGGCCTCGGACGCCCCGCGCTGCTCGCGCAGCCACGCTTTGAAGTCGGCGACCAACTGCGGCTCGACATGTGGCCGCGGCCGTGTCGGCGGGGGGCAAACGCCGCTCTCGACCAGGTGTCGGCGAAAGAGCCTGGCACCTTAGATGGCGTGGTGGATGCGCCTGCCTCCTTTGGCGCGCGGACACCGGCACGTCCCCAGGTGCTCGCTGAATGCCGCCAGATCGATGTCCCCCAGGCTCCCAGCGCGCTCCACCATGATGTGGCCGACATGGGTGTTAGCAGCGTCGGAAATATGGACGAAATCCACCGGGATTAGATTGGGCGTTGAGCGGTGCTGCGGCCCCCGAGCGGACGCCGT
>JAFMSC010000576.1 GCA_017353825.1 Hyphomicrobiaceae bacterium
ATCGTGGGTCTCGCGCGGGTGCGGGAAGGCGCCCAGGCGGTCGGCCTCGGGCAGCGCTTCGGCCTCGGCCACGTCCCGGCCTGCCGCACTCCGAGGTGCCCGCGCCATCAGCGCGTCTCCGGCGGCAGCATGCGATGCTCGACGTAGGCCCACACCTCGGCCGCCACCTTCTCCGGCGGTTGGGTGCCGTCGATGACCTTGCAGCGACGCGGCTCGGCCTCGGCGATGGCCAGGAAACCCTGGCGCAGCCGTTCGTGGAACTCCAGGTCGCGCTTCTCGTAGGCGTCGGCGTCCTCACCGGCAATGGCCCGGGCCAGCCGGCGCGTGGTGGCCCGCGTCAGGCCCACCTCGGCAGGGACGTCCAGGATCAGGGTCATGTCGGGATAGGTGAGCTTGACCACGATTAGCTCCAGCGCCTTAAACACGTCGAGCGGCAGGCCGCCGACCTCCACCTGGTATACGCGCGTGGAATCCGAGAATCGGTCGGAGATCACCCAGCGACCCGAGACCAGAGCGGGGCGGATCACCTTCTCCACGTGATCGGCGCGGGCTGCGTAGAACAGCAGTGCCTCCGAGAGCGCCGAATGCTGGGCGGTGGCGGGGTCCAGCACCAGGTTGCGCACCTGTTCGGCGAACGGCGACCCGCCCGGCTCGCGCGTCAGCAGCGGCTCGAGGCCGCGCGCGCGCAGTGCGTCGCCCAGCAGGCGTGCCTGTGTGGTCTTGCCGGAGCCTTCTCCGCCCTCGAAGGTGATGAAGCGACCCGATGGCATAACCCGCCCTGCGACCCGTCAACGAAACGCTCAGTCCCGGCCCCAAAATGGCTGGTCCGGACCGTCGCTCCCCTGCAACAGAGCCTTAGGGGATCCACCGGGTAGCCAAATAAAGCAGCGAGTCAAGCCCTCGCCGCACGAAACCGGCCCGTTCGACGTCCTCTGCCGCATAAAGCGGGACCTCGCTGGTGGCATCGTTGGCAGTCGTCACTCGAAGCGTTGCGACCTGTTCGCCCTTCTTCAGGGGGGGTTTCAGAGGGCCCTTGTAGAAGATGCGAGCTGACACCTTGGGATTGGCCGGGAACTTCGGCACGACCACGTTGACCTGGTCGCCACCGACGAGCGGCATGTACATGCGCTCCCCGCCCCAGATCCGGGCGTGGCCGACGATCTGACCGGGGTCGAAGAGCCTCGCCTCGGAGTAGTTCCTAAAGCCCCACTCCAGCAGCCTGCGCGCATCGCCCTTGCGATCCTCCGCCGTGGGGGCGCCGTTGATGGCGACGATCAGTCGGTGGTTGTCCTGCTTGGCGGACACCACGATGCCATAGCCGCCCTCCTTGACGTATCCAGTCTTGATGCCGTCGACGCCGGCCACGGCGCCGAGCAGCGGGTTGAGGTTGCGGAACTTGTGGACGCGGTAATTGAACTCGCGCAGCGCGAACAACGGGTAGTACTCCGGGAATTCCTTGATGATATGGCGCGCCAACTGGCCGATCTCACGCACGGTCATCAGGTGCTCGGGGTCGTAGAGCCCGGTGGCGTTCTTGAATACCGACTTTTTCAGTCCGAGGCGGCGCGCCTCCTCAGTCATAGCCTCGGCAAACAGCGCCTCGCTGCCGCGCATGTTCTCGGCTACGGAGATGGCCGCATCGTTGGCCGACTGCACGATGATGCCCTTGAGCAGCTCGTCGACCTTGGCGGTCTTGCCGAGCGGCACGAACATGGCCGACGTGCGCGAGGGTGCGCCGCCCGTGCGCCAGGCGTGCTCGCTCATTAGGAACTCGGTGTCAGGCGTGATCTCGCCCGATCTAAGAGCCATGAACATCAACACGAGCAGCATGAGCTTGCTCATGCTTGCCGGCGGCGTCAGCTCGTCGGCGTTGCGCTGGAACAGCACCGAGCCGGTGTCGGCATCGATCACGATGGCCTGGGTTGACTTGAGGGGGATTTCCACGTTCTGCTGGGTCTGTGCCACAACCACGCCGACGCGGCCGGCCACCAGGGTCAGAGCGAGCGCAAGACGCAACAGAAAGTGCACTGGCCGCGCACCGGCAAGGGTGAGCATGCGGGCGGCTCCGATCATGGGGCATGGCGTGGGCGGGACTATCGAACCGGTGCCGCCGGTAAGTCAACGGGTGGGTGCTGAGAGCGTCAACGCCGCCTGCTCAGGGGTGGCGGGCAGACGGTTGGCAGCACGCGCGCCGGCCCCCCCGCCGGGGCCGCCCCGGCGCC
>JAFMSC010000577.1 GCA_017353825.1 Hyphomicrobiaceae bacterium
CCGTCCTTGCCGTGTTCCGCGGGTGGGAAGCGCGCGAGGTTGCCGTCAGATTCTTGGCTGCGCTCGAAGCACAGCCAGGCTATAATTTGTATGCATTGCGCTACCTCGTTGATAGTTGAGAAAGGTTGAGTGATCCGCCGCGGACAGGAGTTCATCATGCGGCCGGCGCCAAGCGTTCTGTGGCTGTTTATTGCGGTACTCTGCCTGGTGGGCGCGTCCGCTGTGCACGCGCAGACCACCCCGTTGCGCCTCGTCGTACCGATCTCGCTCGACAGCCCCACCGGACAGAACATGCGAGAGTTCGCGCGCCAGGTCGAGGCCCGCACCAGCGGCGGGCTCCGCATCGAGCTGCAAGCCTCCCATCGGCGCTATCAGGAGCGCGAAGTGCTGGCCGCGGTGGGCGCGGGCCAGATCGAGATCGGCGCCACCCCGCTCACGCAGTTCGCCGAGCACGTCCCGCTCTGCGCAGCCTTCCTGCAGCCATTCATGTTCAATTTCGACGCCCTCATCGAGGCGGCCACCAAGCACGAGAGCGAGATCCGCACGATGATCGACGCCGAGATCCTCCGCCGTACCAACACGCGCGTCTTGTGGTGGGAGCCTTACGGCTCGAGCATCCTCGTCACCAGAAGGGTGCCGGTCAACGACCCGATGGCGATCGTCGTGCGCCCGGTCGGGGCCGCCGACGAGCAGGCGAAGGAGCTGTTGAGCATGTGCGGAGGCCTGCCGCGGTCGGTGCTGCCGTCTGATGCTTCCGCCGCCCTTGAGAACGGCACGGTCGAGGCCATCGCCACCGACATCATGACGGTGCGGGAGCACGAGCTGTGGCGGGTGGCAGATACCATCACGAACCTGCGCCACGCGCCCAGCCTGTTCATGGTCGTCATCAACGAGCAGACTTGGCAGAAGCTGACGCCAGATGAGCAGGTGATCCTCACCGAGCTGGGGCAGGACGCGCAGAACTACATGTGGGCCCGCTTCGTGACCATCAGGACCGAGGCCTACGCCCTCGCTGTCGAGAAGGGCATGCGGATCGTCGAACTGCGGCCGCAGGACATCTTCGCCTGGCGCGCCTGCAGCGCGCCTCTGCTCGAGACGTACATGAACCGCGCCGGTATGGCCGGCACTAAGCTATTCGCCGCCTACGGCCGGCTTCGCACCCTCCCCTGCTGCCGTGACGCCCCTGCGGAGATGCCCATCATGCCCCGGTAGGCTAGCGTTTGAGCCGGGCTAACGCCGAGGCGCAGACGCGCGGCCCGGTGCGGGGTCCAGAGCGGATCGAAGCCAAACGCCTGAGCCGAGTCCGAGACGACTTGAGCGGCGGCGAAGCCTCAGCGCGCTTGGCTCCAAGCCCGCCAGACTCGGTAGCGGCCGGTCTCGGCGGCGATCTCGAGCTTGGGGAAGTGGCGGGCAAGGAGCCGCTCCAGGGCGACACGGCGCGGCACCACGAGGGTAAGATCGCCGCCAGACGCGAGGCGTGAGGGTGCGTCCGCAACCAGGCGTTCAAGCAGGCTTAGGTCCCCGGCGATCCCCTGGTGCAGGGGCGGGTTGGAGAGAATGACGTGGTAGCCGACGCGGCCGGCATCGCCGAGGCGGGCGCCGAGGACAAGGCGGGCCGAGGGCACGTTTTCGCGCGCGGCTTCAAGGGCCACCGCGTCGCTGTCGATGGCGTCGAGCCTGAGGTCCGGCTGCAGGTCGAGCGCCGCGCCCGCGATGGCGCCGGTGCCACAGCCGTAGTCGAGCACGCGAGCGCCGGGCGGCAACGGTGGCAGGGCTGAGAGCAGCAGCGCGGTGCCCTCGTCCAGACGGCCGGCCGCGAAACAGCCGGGATAGCTGACCCACGGGCGCACGCGGCCGGCGATATCGATCTCTGACAGAGTGCGCCAGGCACGCAGGCAACCGCGCAGGGAGCTCGGGTCCTCGGGCCGCCGCACCCTCAGCACGCGGCCATGACCGCGCGCTGCGAGCGTTTCCACGCCCCCGGCCAGCTCTTCCAACAGAGCCACTGCCGGGCGGATGCCCTCGTCGTTGCCCCCATAGAGAACGAGCTGGCCGCCTGCCCGCAGCACGCTCAAGGCGGCGTGGACGGTCATAGCCTGCTCGTCGCGGGTCTTGGGCAGGCGCACCAGCGTCAGATCAAAGGGGCCCTGCGGCGGCCAGGGTACGGCGGCCATTCGTTCCACGCCCTCTAGATCTAGAAGACGCCGGTTCCAGATTGTAG
>JAFMSC010000234.1 GCA_017353825.1 Hyphomicrobiaceae bacterium
ACGGGGGCGATCTGCCGATATCGCTTGCGTGCGGCTCGGGCTTGCGCGGCGCGAATCATGCCCCGACGCTATGCCGCCAGATTCCTCGCTGTGAATCCCCGTCAAGCCTTTCTGCGCCGTCTGTGGCAGCACTGACTCAGTTGTTTACGGACGGGCCCTAAGTGCTCGTGCTGGGGCCTGCTGCTCGCAGGACATTTTGTGGGGACGGCTGCCGCCTACACCGGGGTCGGCCCCCCTACTCAGCCTTGATGCCCCCGGCGGCGATGATGGGGGCCCAGCGATCGTGCTCCTCTTTCATCACGGCGCTGAACTCGTCGGGCGTGTTGGCGATGGGGGCCATGAACTGCTTGGCCAGCTTCGCCACCACCTCGGGCTCGGCAAGGGCGGCAGCGGCTTCCTTGTGGATCGCGGCGAGGATCGGCGCCGGCGTGCCCGCGGGGGCGATCAGGCCGACCCAGGCGTCCGCCTCCACGCCGGCGATGCCGAACTCGGCGAGCGTGGGCAGATCTGCCAGCAGCGGCGAGCGTCTTGGCGAAGTGACGGCCAGCAGCTTCAGCTTGCCATCGCGGCCCAGCGGCACCACGGAGGCGGCGGGCAGTACCGCCAACTGCACGTCGCCGCGCAGGAGCGCCGTCACCGCGGCAGGCGAGCCTGGGAACGGCAGGTGCACCACCTTCACACCGGCCTTGATGGTGAGCGCCTCCATGGCGAGGTGCGAGAGCGATCCGCGCCCGATCGAGCCATAGGTGAACTTGGTAGCATCGGCCTTAAGCAGCGCGATCAGCTCCGGCACGCTGTTCGCGGCGACGCCGGGATAGGCCACGAGCACGCTCGGCTGCGCGGCCAGGATGGTGATGGGCGCCAGGTCCTTGGCTGTGTCGTAGGGCAGGCTCTGAAACAGCAGTGCGTTGATCACCAGCGGCCCGACAATGCTCACACCCAGCGTATATCCGTCGGGCGTGGCCTTCGCGACCGCTGCCGTCCCCGTGTTGCCGCTCGCACCCGGCCGGTTCTCCACCACGAACGGCCGATCGAGCTTGACTTGCATGCGCTCCACCACCGCCCTGGCGATGGCGTCGGGCGTCGACCCGGCGATGAACGGCACGTAGACGGTGACACCGCGCTGCGGCCACGCCTGGGCTGCGGCCGGGCCCGCGCCCAGGCACCAGACAGATGCCAAGGCCATCAGGCCAACCAGAAATCTCCTGAACACGGCTATCCTCCCGTCCCCGTTTGCCTTCGGTCGCCGACTATGGCCGCCGGCTTGCCGAACGCCAACGTGCCCCGGTCAAGCATCTGCTGCACTGCGCATTGACGCGGCAGGGCGGGCACCCAATATGGGCCTGCCGGCCCTTCGCTCGTCCGCGTGCCGCCGAGGCCACCATGCGCCGCCGCTTCTACCTCATCACCAACCCCGGAGCCGGCCTCACCGGCTCGCCGCTGCTGGAGGCGGTGGCCAACGCGCTCCTGCGTGCCGGTGCAGAGCTCACCCTCACGCAGCCCGGCGACATCGAGACAGCGCGGCGCCAGGTGCGCGAGGCGGCGGCCAGCGCGCGTTACGATGCCGTGCTCGCCGCCGGCGGCGACGGCACAATCCGCCAGGTGGCGGCAGCGCTCATCGGCTGCGAGACGCCGCTCGGCATCGTGCCCACCGGCACCGGCAACGTCCTGGCACACGAGATCGGCCTCCTCCACGAGGACACGGCCATCGCCGACATGCTGCTGCAGGGCCCCGTCATCGAGGCGGTATGCGCGCGCGCCAATAACGAGCCGTTCCTGCTGATGGCCGGGGCCGGCTTCGATGGGCGCGTGATCGCCGGTCTTGACCACCGCCTCAAGAGTCACGTCGGCAAGGCCGCCTACGCCCCCTCCATGATCGGCGCGCTGGCGCACCCCGTGGACACCCTGGCCGTCACCGTCGACGGGGCGGCCCACGAGGCGAGCTGGGCGGTGATCTCCAACGTGCGCCACTACGGAGGCAATTTTGTCATGGCGCGCGGCACAGGCATCCGCGAGCGCGGCCTGCAAGCGATCCTCTTCAAGGCCAAGAACCGCGCCGTGCTGCTGGGCCAGCTGATGGCGCTCGCCATGGGCCAGCTCGATGCGCGCTCGGCGCGCCATGGGGACGTGGAGATGCTGCCGTGCCTGCGGGCCAGGGTGACGGCGCAGAAGCCCGTGCCGACGCAAATCGACGGCGACGCCTTCGGCTCGACGCCGCTCGCAATCGAGGCCGGAGCTGCCGACCTGCGCCTGATCGTGCCGCGGCGGCCGGCGCTTGACTGGGTGCGATAAGGCTTCGGCAGCCGGGGGCGGTCGGCCTCATGGAATGCAGCCCAAACGACCCCGACCCCCGCCTCGATCGGAACCGCCACAGGTCGCGGGCACGTTAAGATCTTGTTAACCAAATCAGCGAAACGATGGCGGCTGTGCCGAAGTGGGCACAGGGCATGTCGCTCCCAAGCGACGCGCCAAGGTGGGGGGGAGTGCGTGCCAAACACGCATTGCAGAACGACCGGCGACTTGGCGGACATGGATGGGGCCGCCGCCATTGGCTCTCCGGCTCCCGGTACCCACAGCTTCCGCGGTCCCATCCCAAACCGCTGGACGCCAACCCTCTGCCGGCAGCAAGGCAGGTGTCGGGCGCCACTTGCGCCTAGCGCTCCTGGTTGCCAAAGCGGGGCGGCGGGCTGCGATCCGGCACTACTTCTTGACATGGAGTGGCACATGAAGCGCCTCCACCAACCGTGTTGCGTCACTGTCCGTCAGCTGGGCTCCCCTTCCAACTTCACGCTTCAACACCAGTCCGATCGATCCGACCGCGACGCGAAATTCCTCTGGCGCGACATCCCGCTCCTCTGGCGCGACAACCAATGGCACCGCCCTCCCAGTAAGCGCTGACTTGGCTGTGCCGGTGGGGTGGTGCGAGCACTGCCGGCCACGAGTGGTGGGGCCGGCCCCGAGGGGCCGGCCTTTTTTGGTGCCGTCGCCGCGCGCGGGAGCTTGGCGCACGCCGATTGAGGCTCCAAATGCTCGCCGGCGGAGTCACCGCGGCGAGGGACCGTCAGTACCACCGGTGGTTGTGACCATGGCGGTAATAGAAGTGGCGAGGATAATAGTGGTAGCCGTAGTCGGGCCTGTAGAAATGACGATGACGCCACCAACCGTAGTGGGGATAGTAGTAGTGGTCCCCATACCAGTAACGGTCGCCGTACCAGTGCGCCGTCTCGACCAGGCTCGCTTGCCCGGCCTCGGCGGCGCCGGAGGTGCCCGGACCGGCGAGGGGGGCCGCCTGGACGGTCGCGGCAGCGAGGCTGAGCGCAACAAGGCCAAGGCCGGCCGAAACAAGCTGTTTCATGTTCATGCGACAATCTCCTCTCTCATGCTGTCCCCGGCGTGAGGCTCCACGGGGAGCTGTGGAGGGTTACGGCGCCTGGACGAAGCCAGATTTCGCCGGTTGCATCACGAGTTAGTCACGATTTTTTCAGTCCCGCCGGCAACGGATTATCCAGCGTGCACCGTTTTCGCCGACCTGCGATAAGTCTCCCGTTCCCGTGACGAGGCTCCCGCTCGGATTGGGCTACGCGGCCACCATGACGCGATTTTTGGACGCCCGTGCCGCGGTTACAGTTGTAGGATGGCCGATAGCCGTTGCCATATTTCCGGCGAGAAGGTTTGTGTAAACGACATCTGTCTGCCGGCGACGCCCGCGTTCTTGTTGTCGCAGGCGCGGTGTACCCCGCGTAGTCCTCGTTTCGGGGGTCAGATGAGCATTGCGGTCAGCGGCTTCGGTGATGGTGATGGTTCGCTACCCGCCTTCGTGGAAAGAGCCCAGCAGGACGTGCAGTGGCAGGCGGCCCTGCGCCGCGTCGGCTACCGCAAAGTCAGGGCGGCCTACGCCAGGCAGATGCGCAATTCCCCGCATGTCGAGATTTTCTGGGGCATCGGACACCTCAACCACTGGCCTACGATGGAGTTCGTCCGCGTCTGGCTGAAGGCCGAGAAGAAGCGCGTGATGGCCCGCGTGCGCTTGACCTTTATGAGCGCCATGCTTGCCACCATCCTCGCCGGCATGGCCTTCATGGCAGCCTTGTCGATGCTGCATTAGCAGGCAACGCGGCAATAGCTAAGCATCGAGCGACGGCCGATCCTCTCCCCTTTTCTGCCGTACCGCCCTATCGCGTTCCCGCCTTGTGACTCCTGTGCGACTGACTCCTGTGCGACGTTGTGGGCGCTGGCACAGCCGACGCCGGGGTGCTCGCTTTGGCTCCGGGTGGCTGAGGGACGGTCCGTAACGAAGCCAGGAGGCCGACATGAGTGACAGCCCAAGTGGCAGTCCGGGCGATGATCTCATCTATGCCGTCGACGGCGAGGTCGGCATCGTCACGTTCAACCGGCCGGCGGCGCACAATGCGCTCACCTTCGAGATGTATGAGCAGCTAGGGCAGATCTGCGCCGGCATCACCGGCAGCGGGCCTGTAAGGGCGCTCATCATCACCGGCGCAGGCGGCCGCGCGTTCGGGGCGGGTACCGACATCGCCCTGTTTCGCGATTTTCGGGCGGCCGAGGACGGCCTCGCCTACGAGGCGCGCATGGAGGCGATGTTCGAGCGGCTGGAGCGCTGCCCCGTGCCCGTTATCGCCGCCATTCCCGGCATCTGCACCGGCGGAGCGGCCGTCATTGCTGCCGCCTGCGACTTGAGGCTCGCCACCCCCAACCTCAGGTATGGCTTCCCGATCGCCCGGACGCTAGCCAATTGTCTCTCTGCCACCAACATCGCGCGCGTCGCGCTGCTGACCGGCGTAGGCCGCGCCATGGACATGCTGCTGACGACGCGCCTCATTGGGGCCGAGGAGGCGCTCGCCATCGGGCTCGTGAACGAGTTGCTTGATACCCCGGACGCACTGATGGCGCGCGCCCGGGCGCTGGCCGGCCAGATGGCCACCCAGGCTCCACTAACCATGCGCGCGGGTAAGGAGGTCGTGCGTCGCATGCGCGAGCGGCTCGCGGTCGAGGACAAGGACTTGATCGCGCTCTGCTACGGCAGCGCCGACTTTCAGGAGGGCCTCAATGCGTTCCTGGCCAAGCGCCAGCCTCAGTTCACGGGCCGGTAAGGGTCAAGACCCCGCAGGGTCTGTTCGTGGCGCCAACCTTGGTGCAATGCCAGCACCGATCTGTTCAGCGCCGCCCAACAGTGGTTATGCTCCTGAAGAGGGGGGACCAAGCGGGAGGAAGCTGACATGGCCAGGATCGGTTTCATCGGGCTCGGCAACATGGGCGTCCCCATGGCGGCCAACCTCGTCAAGACGGGCCACACGGTACAGGGCTTCGACCTCGTACCGGACAATGTCGCCAAGGCGCAAGCGCGGGGCGTCAGCGCTGCCGTGTCGGCTTCGGACGCGGTCAAGGGCATTGACGTGGTCATCACGATGCTGCCGGCGGGCAAGGATACCCTGGCAGTCTGGGGCGGAGGCATTCTCAAGGCCGCTACGCCCGGCACGCTCTTCATCGATTCCTCAACCATTGACGTGGCCTCCGCGAAGGCTGCGCACGGGCTGGCTGCAGAGGCGCACATGTTCTCGCTCGATGCGCCGGTTTCGGGCGGAGTCGGCGGGGCTGAGGCCGCCACGCTGACCTTCATGTGCGGCGGCGCCACAGACGCCTTCGAACGGGCCAAGCCGATCCTAGAGTCTATGGGCAAGCGCGTCGTCCACTGCGGCGAGGCCGGTGCCGGCCAGGCGGCCAAAATCTGCAACAACATGATCCTCGGCATCAGCATGATCGGCGTGTGCGAGGCATTCGTGCTGGCCGAGAAGCTCGGCCTCTCGCACCAGGCCCTCTACGACGTGGCCTCCACCTCGTCGGGCCAGTGCTGGGCTATCACCAGCTACTGCCCGGTGCCTGGTCCGGTGCCGGCCGCGCCCTCCAACAACGGCTACAAGGCCGGGTTCGCCTCCGCCCTGATGCTGAAGGACCTGAAGCTCGCCCAGGAGGCGGCCTCCGCGGCGGGAGGCACAACGCCGCTCGGGGCGGCTGCGGCCCAGATCTACGCCATGCACAATGCCTGGGGCGAGGGCGCCACGGATTTTTCCGGCATCATTCATCTGATCCGCGGGAAGGGGAGGTAGGTTTTCATGCGGCTCTACGTTTTCGACGCCTACGGCACCCTATTCGATGTGCACGCGGCCGCCGAGCGCCAGAAGGACTCGATCGGGCCGAAGTGGAAGGAGCTGTCGCTGATCTGGCGCGCCAAGCACCTGGAGTACACGTGGGTGTACAGCCTTGCCGGCAAGCAAGCGATGTTCTGGATGCTGGCCCAGCGCAGCCTCGACTTGGCCATCTCCGAGGTGGGCGGCGGCATCTCAACTGACGTGCGAGCGCGCCTGCTCGCCTCTTATCGCACCATGGACCCCTATCCAGAGGTGCGCGAGGTGCTCTCCGTGCTAAAGGCGCGCGGTGACAAGCTCGCGATCCTGTCGAACGGTGATGCCGACATGCTCACCGAAGCCGTGCGCGGCGCCAAGCTCGAGGGCATATTCGATGCCGTGATTTCGGTGGTATCGGCCGGCATCTTCAAGCCGAGCCCCAAGGTCTACCAGCTCGTCGTCGGCCGCTTCGGTATTGCCCCCGCCGAGGTGGCGTTCCACTCCTCCAACCGCTGGGATATCGCCGGCGCCAAGGCCTTTGGATTGCGCACTGTGTGGGTCAACCGCACCGCCGCGCCGGACGAGTACCCGGACTTGCCCCCTGACCACACAGTCAGCGACTTGCGCGCGCTACTGCAAGGATGAGAGGGGCAAGCATCGATCCCTACACAACAACCCCGCCAGATGGCGCGGTACTGCCTTTCGGAGACCTCG
>JAFMSC010000235.1 GCA_017353825.1 Hyphomicrobiaceae bacterium
GCAGGAAGCGGAGGGGTATCGCCAGGGCGCACCATACCCGGTCGCGGGTGTGGCGCAAGCCGGCACAGGACCGCCTTGCGTGAAAAACGAGGGGACGGCCGGGAGCAACACCTTGGCCAGAGCCACCGTTCCGCCACCATGCTGTGAGACGGCTGTAACGTGGTGGACTGTCGCAATTTTCCTGCCCTTTCCGCGAGGCTGGGCGGTCCCGCACGTCGGGGGATGCAAGAACCAGGATGAGCCTTCTCGGCCGTACGTTCAGCCGATACGTATTCCGCCAAGCGGCGGGCGCCACGCTCGTCATCCTCCTGTCGCTCACGAGCGTGGTCTGGATCGGCGTGGCCCTGCGCCAGCTCGATCTGATGACCAATCAGGGTCAGGACGCGTTCCGCTTCCTGGCGATCACCACGCTGGCGATCCCGAGCATGCTGGCCCTGATCGCGCCCATTGCGCTGCTCATCGCCTGCCTGCACGTGCTTAACCGCCTCAGCGGCGATAGCGAGCTGATCGTGCTGACGGCCGGCGGAGCACCGGTATGGGCCTTGCTCAAGCCGCTGGGTCTGCTGGCGCTCGTGGTGGCCGTCGGCGTGTCCGCCATCAACCATTTGGCGGGCCCGTGGAGCCAGAGGCTGCTGCGGGAGTACACCAGCCTAGTGCGCAGCGACCTGATCGGGCAGGTGATCCAGCCCGGGCGCTTTATCGAGCCAGAGCCCAAGCTCACCATCCACATCCGCAATCGGGAGGCGAACGGGGAGCTTAAGGGGCTGTTGCTGCACGACGCGCGCGACCCCAAGCAGGTCGCCTCCTACCTCGCCGAGCGGGCGCAGATCATCAAGCAGCGCGGCGGCGAGTTTCTGCGCATGCAGGACGGCCACATCGTGCGCCACGCCGACACCGACAAGGCGCCACAAATCATAGCCTTCACCGAGTACGTGATCGACCTCAACCAGCTGGAGCAGCGGCCCGAGGTCGCCGGCTCTGGTTTCCGGCAGCCACGCGAACGCTACACTCCAGAACTGCCCGACGCCATCCGCGATGCCGGCAACGTCCGCGACCTGGCGCGCTTCGCCGCCGAGTTGCATGAGCGCCTATCGAGCCCGCTCTACCCGTTCGCCTTCATCCTGATCGTGCTGGCCTATGCCGGCGGGGCGCAGACGACGCGGCAGAACCGCTTCCGTGGTCTCGTCTCGGCGTTCGGTGCCGGGCTTGCCTGCCGCATGCTCGGCATCGCCACCAACAACATGGTGGCGGTGCGACCCTCCGCGGCCCCTCTGTTGTACGTCATCCCCATCACGGCCTGCGTGCTGGCTGTGTTCGCCACGCAATGGGGCATCGCGCCGCGGCCGACGCCCAAGCCGCTCGCCCTCATCGGGGCGGCATGGCGGGGCGTCTACGGAGCGTTTTCGCCGCTGGCGGGCCGGCGCCGGCGGGCCCGCAGCGCCCTGTTGCTGCCGGGCACGCGCACGCTGCGGCGCTACCTGGCCAAGCGCTTCCTCTTCAGCGTGGTGGGTGCGTTCCTGGTCTGTTCATGCCTGATCTATATGATCGACATGATCGAGCTCTTGCGCCTGTCGCGCCGGGCGCAGGACCTCTCGGTGGCGACCCTGCTTTGGATCGGGCTGCTGCGTCTGCCGGCCTTCACGGAGTTGTTGCTCGCGTTCGCGGTGCTCGTGGGCAGCATCGGGGCGCTCTTGAGCCTCAACCGGCGCTCCGAGCTGACCATCATGCGGTCGGCCGGCATGTCGGTTTGGCAGTTCTTGCGACCTGGTGTGGTCGTCACCTTCATCCTGGGCGTGCTGGCCGTAACACTGTTCAATCCCCTGGCGGCCGCCGCCCGCTTCGAATCCGAGCGGCTGGTGGCCGAGGTGTTCGGCGTGGAGGCCGGCCTGTTCGCGCCCACGGGCGAGGGCGCCTGGCTGCGCCAAGGCGGCACCGACGGCGAGTCGGTGCTGAACGCCCACGCCGTCGCCGACCAGGGCCTCGTGCTCTCGGGTGTGATCGGCTTCGTGTTCGACCCCCAGGGTCGGTTCACCGAGAGCCTGGATGCGGAGCGTGCGACCCTCCAGGACGGCTACTGGGAATTGCAGAAGGCGGTCGTCTCCCGGCCCAAGCGGGAGCCGGAGACGTTCGGCACCTACACCATCAGCACCCATCTCACCCGCGAGCAGCTGGGCGATAGCCTCGGATCGGAGATCGCAGTTTCGTTCTGGCAGCTCCCGAATCTGATACAAATGTCTGAGAGAGCGGGGCTTTCGGCCTCAAAATACCGCATGCAACACGCCATCCTACTGGCGCGCCCGGCGCTGCTGATCGCCATGGTAGTTTTGGCCGCGACTGTGTCATTGCGGTCATTCCGCTCCGGCGGGATACAGACTATGGTTCTAACGGGGTTAGTTGGGGGCATCGGGCTCTTCCTGTTGGCAGAGGTTTCGCGTCAAATCGGAGCATCCGGTTTGATCCCTCCGATGCTCGCGGTGTGGGTTCCGATCGGGGTTTCGCTACTCGTCTCGCTAACGGTGCTGCTGCACCAGGAGGACGGCTGAGTGACACGTGACGCGCCGACACCGCAGCGCGTGTCCGGCGTTACGCCGGGTCGCGGCCGTCGCTGGCGGCGGCTGCGGGCGGGCGGCGTGCGCCCTGTCACCACCCTCGTGGCCATCACCGTCTTGGCCATCACCGTCTTGGCCGGCGCCTTGCTGGGGCAGCTCGGCTTGGCGCGCATGGCCCTCGCCCAGGACGTGATACGCCTTCCCGACGTGGCCAACCAGACCAAGGCCAAGAGCTCCTTCCCCAAGCAGAAGGGCGGCATCTTCGGGCGGCCTCCGAAGATCGATCGCGCCCAGCCGCTTTACCTGCAGACCGACCGCCTCGTCTACGATGACAAGAACAATCGGGTCATCGCGGAGGGCAACGTCGAGGTCTACTACAACAACTACATTCTGACGGCTGACAAGGTCATCTACGACCAGGATTCCAACAAGCTCACCGCCGAAGGCAACGCCCAGCTCAAGGATCCCAACGGCGCCGTCACGCGCGCCGACCGACTTGAGGCCACGGACGACTTCCGCGATGCCTTCGTCCAGTCGCTGAGCATGGTGACGATGGATGAATCGCGCATCGCCGCTGACAAGGCCATCCGCAAGGAAGGCAACATCACCGAATTCCAGAACGGCAAGTTCACGTCCTGCAAGAACGAACCGGGACAGCCGCCGCTGTGGTGCATCGGCGCTTCACGGATCATTCATGACCAGCAGGCGGCCACCATCACCTACCAGGACGCGCAGTTCCAGCTGTTCGGCGTGCCTGTCTTCTACCTGCCGTATTTCCAGCACCCTGACCCGTCGGTAAAGCGCCAGACCGGGTTCCTGGTGCCGAGCTACAGCAATTCCTCGACCCTGGGCTTCTCTGTCGAGATCCCCTACTACGTCGCCCTCGCACCGAACTACGACTTCACCTTTCATCCTCAGATCTTCACCACCCGCGGCGTGCTGTGGCAGGGCGAATTCCGGCACCGGCTGGAGAACGGGCAGTACAATATCAGTTTCGCGGCCATCGACGATCCGCTGTCGCCCAATGCCGGTGTGGACTCCCTGCTCGGCGACTGGCGCGGGTCGCTGCAGACCAAGGGCCAGTTCAGCCTGGGGTCGTGGTGGAAATACGGTTGGGATGTCACCCTGGAGAGCGACGAGGCGTTCCGACGCACCTTCCAGCTTGACTCGATCCTGCAGACCGACCGCGTCAACGTGGCCTACCTGCAAGGGTTGAGCGAGCGCAACTACTTCGCGCTCAATCTCTACCAGTTTGGCGGCCTATTCCTGACCGACACCGACGTGGCGAACGCCTTTGTCCTGCCGGTCATCGACTACAACTACATCGTGGGCCAGCCGGTGCTCGGCGGCGAGCTGAGCTTCACCGGTCACGCACGCGTCCTGACGCGCTCTGACGGCACCGACAGCAACCATGCGCTGCTGGAGGCCAACTGGCGGCGCAAGATGGTAGACCCCATCGGCCAGGTGTTTACGCCCTTCCTCAACGTGCGCGGAGACGTTTACAACTTCTCCAATGCGGTCGACCCCAACGATGGCAAGACGCCCATCGGCGATGACACCGCGCTGTTTGGCACCGGTGCGGTCGGTATCCTCTACTCCTACCCGTGGGTCCTCCACACCGCCTCGGCCTCGCACATCATCGAGCCGACCGCCCAGATCGTCGCGCGTCCCAACTACGGGGACCAGCGTCGTCTGCCCGATGAGGATGCACGCAGTCTGGTGTTCGACGACACCTTGCTGTTCGACATCGACAAGTTCTCCGGCTTCGACCGCTTCGAGACCGGTACGCGCGGCAACTTCGGGCTGCAGTATACCCTGCAGGCCAACAGCGGCCTCTACGCCCGCGCTGTGTTCGGCGAGAGTCTGCAGTTGGCGGGAACCAATTCGTTCAACTCGATCGAGTTTCAGCCATCGGGCGTCAATTTGAACGGCGTGGCGTTCAATTTCAATCCCAAGAGCGGCCTGCAGACCGACCGGTCCGACTATGTGGCTGGGCTCTACGTGTCGCCGTTTGCCGGCCTCAGCATGGTCGCTCAGGGCCGTTTCGATCAAAGCGACTGGTCACTGCAGCGCCAGGACACCAGCATTACGGCCAACTACGGGCCGCTGCTGGCCCAGGGTGCCTACACTTTCACCAAGTTCAACTCGCTCTCGTTGGATGTCCCATCGTCGACTGTCACGCCGGACTTTTTTGACGAGCAGCAGGAGGCGCTGGGCACGCTAGGGCTGCGCCTGACGGACCGGTGGAGCGTCCTGGGCCAGATGCGCTACGACATTGACGCCCGCACCCGGATTCAAGACGTCTACCAGCTCAAGTACCAGGACGAGTGCTTCGCGCTGACGGCCAGCTACATCGAGACGTTTGTGGAGAACGCGGCGCTCGACATCAAGCCTGACCGCACGTTGTTTCTGCGCCTCGAGTTCAAGAACCTCGGGCAGTACGGCTACCACACCGACTACCTCAATCATTACCTCGGCGACACCAACCAGGGCACGATCCCGCGCTGATCGGGGGTGCGATCGACGGCGTTGGGCTGGTGTTCGGCCTCGATCGGCGCATCTATGACGGCACCTGCCTAGGCCGCAGAACCGCCATTGCTGCGCCATTGTCGTTGTGTGCCTATGGGTTGTGTGCGTGGGGGTTGTGTGCGTGGGGTTGCGTGCTTGTGGACAAGGCAATAACGGCCGGCCGGCGCCAAGGCCGCCTTGTTCTGGCGCTAGGCTGGTGGATAGAGAGTCGCGCCCCCGCTGCGGCCGGCTCGGCACAATGAAGGAGAACGCCGCCGTGAGTGCCCATCGCCATGCCCTGGCTCGCATGGCCGCCGTTGTGGCCTTCGCCCTGAGCCTGTACGGATGGCCCTGTTGCCAATGGACGCTGGCGGCCCAGCAAGGGCAGGCCACCAATGCCAAGTCGGCGCCCGCCCCATCGCAGGGACAACAGGGAATCATGGTGGTGGTCAACGACGAGCCGATCACCGCCTACGAGATCGAGCAGCGCGCGCGACTTCTTGCGCTGACCACCAACGTCGGCGATCAGGCGAAGGAAACCTTCCAACAGCTCGTCAAGTCCCCAAGCACCGAGGCGCGCATGCGCCAATTGCAGCAGGAGGTGATCACCTCCAACCCCGGCAAGTCGCGCGAGCAGCTGATTGCGATTTTCCAGGAGCGCCAGAAGGAACTGGGCAAAGCTCTGCAGAAGCAGGCCCTGGACAGCGCCCGCTCAGCGCTCCTGCCCAAGCTCAAAAAGGACGCTCAGGAGGATCTGATCGAGGAGCACCTCAAGGTGCAGGCGGCCAAGAAGCTTGGCATCGAGGTGAGCGACGACGAGGTCAAGGCGCTCGTCACCGACCTCGCTGGCCGCAACAAGATGAACTACGATCAATTCGCCCAGCACGTCAAGGGCATGGGCGTCGACATCAGCACCATGAGCGAGCGGTTCCGAGCCCAGAAGGCCTGGCGCGACCTGATCGCGCGCCGCTACTCGGCTCAGATCTCGGTGACGCAACGCGACGTCGACCGCGTGCTTTCCGAGGCCGCCTTGGAAGGCGGCGAGGATACGGTGGAGTTGCAGGTCGCACGCATTACCCTGCTGGGCGGGGCCAAGCTCGACCAAGCGGCGCTCACGAGGCGTTACGCCGAGGCGGAGGCGTTGCGAAGCCGCTTCAACGGGTGCAAGAGCATGGCGGAGCTTGCCAAGGGCGCGACAGACACCAGATTCGAGGACATGAAATACGTCAGGCCGGGCCGCATCGCCGAGCCGACGCGGTCCATGCTGCTGAGCGCCAAGGACGAGGATGCGTTGCCGCCCGTCACGACGCAGGCGGGCGTTGATGTCTACGCGGTGTGCGGCCGCAGGCCGCTCGGCGGGAACGAGGAGCGGCGCAATCAGGCTATGGCGCAGCTGCAGTCGAAGGAGCTCGACATCATGGCCCGGCAGCATCTGCGCAACCTCCGGCAGGAGGCCAATATCGAGTACAAATGAGCGATGCGTCTGCCTTCCCCGGCCGGCGCCCGCCGCGTGCGGACGCACCCGCCGATCGCCGTCACGCTGGGCGACCCGGGCGGGATCGGCCCTGACATCACCCTGCTCGGCTGGCGTGCACGCGAGGCGTACGCGCTTCACCCGTTTGCCGTCTACGGCGACGCGAATGCCCTGCAGGAGCGGGGGCGCACACTCGGGCTCGAGGTGCCGATCAGGGTCGTCGCGCACCTGCAGGAGGCGGCGGGGCTGTTCGCGCATGCGCTGCCGGTCATGGTGACGGCCGTCCGCGGCGGGCGGGGCGCGGCCGACGCCGACGCGGCCATCG
>JAFMSC010000236.1 GCA_017353825.1 Hyphomicrobiaceae bacterium
GCGAACGCAGTTCCTGGCCAGCCAGCTCGCCATGCTGTTGGCATTCCTGCCGGGCGTGTACTTCTCCGGCTTCCTGTTCGAGATCGCCAGCATGCCGGCGCCGTTGCGCGCCTTCGCCACCGTCGTGCCTGCCCGCTACTACGTGAAGGGCCTGCAGACCATCTTTCTTGCCGGTGATATCCCAGCGGTGCTGGTGCCGTGCACGGCGATCCTCCTCATCATGAGCACGGTGCTGCTGGGGCTCACGGCACTCAACACGCGCCAGCGGCTCGACTAGGGGCCCGCCGAAATGATCTGGACCCGCCTCAGTGCCCTCATCATCAAGGAGCTGCTCGCGGCCTTCCGCGACCCGCGGGCGCGGATGGCGCTTGTCGCGCCGCCGTTGATCCAGCTGTTCCTGTTCGCCTACGCGGCCACCCTGGAAGTAAGCAACGTCCCCATCGGCGTGCTGAACCAGGACTGGGGCATCACGTCGGATCAGCTGATCAGCCGGTTCGAGCGCGCCTCGGCGTTTTCCGAGGTTCGCCGGTACGCCAGCCCGAGCGAGGCCAAGGCCGCCATCGACCGCCAAGAGGTGATGATCGTCGTCCACATTGGGCAGGACTTCTCGCGCAACCTCGCCGCGGGGCAGCCGGCCAGCGTGCAGCTGCTGCTCGACGGCCGCAAGTCCAACAGTGCCCAACTCGTCAACGGCTACGTCGGCACCATCGTGCGCCAGTTCAGCGAGGACTTCACCCAGGACCGGGCGGGGGCGCCGAGCGAGATTGTGGATCGCTCCTGGTACAATCCCAACCGCGAGTACCGCACCGCCATGGTGCCGACCCTGATCGGCATCCTCAGCATGATCATGGTGCTCACCGTGGTCGGGATGTCGGTGGCCCGCGAGCGTGAGCTCGGCACCTTCGAGCAGCTGCTGGTCTCGCCGCTGCAGCCCTTGGAGATCGTGGTCGGCAAGGCGGTGCCAGGATTGATCGTCGGGCTCGCCCAGGGCACGGTCATTACGCTTATCGTACGCTACGGGTTCGGCATCCCCATGGCCGGCTCGCCGCTGGCGCTGTTCACGGGCCTCGTCGTGTTCCTGCTCGCGGTGATCGGCGTGGCTCTCTTTATTTCCTCGCTGGTCGCCAACCAGCAACAGGCGATGATGGGCATCATGGTCTATATGATGCCGTCGATGTTGCTGTCGGGTTTCGCCTCCCCCGTACAGAACATGCCCACGTGGCTGCAGCCTGTGGCCATGGTGAGCCCACTAACGCATTTCATGGTCATCATGCGGGGCGTGTTCCTGCGCGACATGCCGTTCTGGCTCGTCGCCCGACAGATCTGGCCGATGGCCCTGATCGCCGTCGTCACCATCACCGCAGCGGCCTGGCTGTTCCGACGACGGGTCCAATGAACCACCGCCATCACGCGGCTCCGCGGCTCTGATGGTCGGCTTCAGGGCGCCGGCGGCGCCCGGTCGGTTCCCCGACCTGATAAACCGCAGGCCAACGTGAAGCATCGCCAGCGCCGCGCTTTGATCGGTGTCTTTTACATCCGCAACTTGATGGGCGCACGCGCTCCAGAACGGCCTTCTTCACACTCAGGCATGCCGGGCATGTCTGGCTCGGGCTCTCGTTGCGCGCGAACGAGCTTACGTCGACGGCAAGCAACCCCAGAGCGATTTCGCGCTGTCGCCCGACGGCCTTCCCACAGCCTCGTGCTTCGTACCCAGGCTGGAGCACGAGCCGCAAAAAGCGGTCGTGGCAGCTTCAGGTTCGGTCCTTGACCCTGAAACCTGATGCTGGAACCCGAAACCATCCGGGCGAGCACGTTGCTCGGAGCCCATGGCGTCTCGTATTGTTTCCGCTGAAGCTGATTCGCCCGTGGACACGGGGTGTGGGGGGTTTTGGCCATCAGGTTGGGGGGTGCGGGCATGCGCAACATGCGTCTCTGCCGGCTGGGTTGCGCCATCGGCGCCGCCGCTCTCGTGGCTATCACCGGGGTTTTGCCGGCCAGTGCGCAAGAGGAGCTTCGCATCGAGCTGGTGCCGAAGACACCGCAGCCCGACCCTGTCGCATCGCTCGCCGTGTCGTTCGATGGCACCCGGCTGCTGGCCGGGAGCGCCGACGGTACGGTGCAGCTCTGGGACGCGCCGACGGGCGCGCTGCTGCAGGTCTTCGCCGGTCACTCGGACCGGGTCAATTCGGTGGCGTTCTCGCTCGACGGCGCCTTCGTGTTGTCCGGCAGCGCCGACACCACGGTGCGGCTATGGGACGTGGAGAGTGGGGCCCCCTTGCGCACCTTCGCTGGCCATTCCGGCGCGGTGGCGTCGGTTGCATTCTCACCCGACGGGGCCTACGTGCTGTCGGGCGGCCGCGACAACGTCATGAAGCTGTGGGACGTGGCCAGCGGCGCCCTGCTCCGCAGTTTTGAGGGGCATGCCGATGCCATCACCTCTGTGGGGTTCTCCTCCGACGGGGCGCTGATTCTATCGGCCGGCGCCGACCACACCGTGAAGCTGTGGGACGCGGCCAGCGGGATCCTGCTTCGCACCTTCGCCGGCCATTCGGCCGCGGTGGCCTCGGCCGTGCTCTCAGGCGACGGCGCCTACGTGCTCTCGGGGGGCTCCGATCGGACCTTGCGATTGTGGGATGCGGCCACCGGGGCATTGCTGCGCACCCTCAATGGTCATTCCGCCGGGGTCACCGCGGTGGCTGTCTCACCCGACGGCAGCCGCTTGCTGTCGGGCAGCGCTGACCGCTCGCTGAAGCTTTGGGACACAGCTACCGGCGCCCTCCTGCGCACGCTCAACGGGCATGTCCGTGAGGTCGACACGGTGGGCTTCCTCCCGGATGGGCTCCGCGTCGTGTCGGGTAGCATGGACGGCACCACCCGCATCTGGGATGCGGCAACCGGCGATCAGCTTGCAATCCTGATTGCCAGCCGCGACGGGCGCTGGCTGGCGACGACGCCCGCGGGGTTCTTCGCGGCCTCGGGCCGCAGCGCTGACATGCTGACGGTCGTGCGTGGTGCGGAGAGCTACCCGGTCGTCAAATTCTACGAGCAGCTATGCCGTCCCGACCTGGTCGAGGAGGCGCTCAGGGGAGATCCTGACGGCAAGCTCAAGGATGCCGCCCAAGGCGCCCTGGTGCGGCTCCTCGACCGCACCCCCGCTATTCCCGGCGAGACTAGGGACAAGAGGAGCGAGGGCGCCATCAAGGCGCTGCCGGTTGCCGCTCCCGGCCAATGACACCAAGCCGCAGCGCGCTGCGGTAAGCTTTGGGCACAATGCCTAGGGTGCCGCCGCGCGACGGCTGCCGGGTCGGCGTCCGCGCGCCGTCATGAACCTGTCACCTGGGCTCCAATATGGTCATCGCACCTTCGACATGGTGGGGGGAGGAGTGCATGAGAATTGTCCGCAGGCTGCTGGCGGCTGCCTCCTTGGGGAGCGCTGCGCTCATGGCGCAGGCAACGGCGCAGACCATCTATCCGCTGACTCGCGCCGAGATCCTGGCCGGCTCCAAATTCGACTTCAAGGTCGAGTTCCCCGGAGCGGTGGCCCCGGAGCAGGTCAAGGTCACCGTAAACGGCACCGATGCCACCAAGGTGTTCGGCGCGGAGCCAACCATCGAGGCGAGCGACGACGGCCCGGCCCGAACGGACTACTGGTTTCGGCAGGTCTCGCTCTCTAAGCCGGGCAGCTACGAGGTGACGGCAACGGCGGGGACGGCCACGCAGACCGTTAAGTGGGAGGTGTTCAGCACCGGCCCGCGCCGGGCGCGCAACGTCATCCTGTTTATCGGCGATGGCCTGTCCATGGCGCACCGCACGGCCGCCCGCATGCTGGCCAAGGGCATCGTGGAAGGCCGCTACGGCGGAGAGCTCGCCATCGACGACATGCCGCATATGGCGCTGGTCTCCACATCCGGCACCGACTCCATCGTCACCGACTCGGCCAACTCGATGAGCGCCTACACGACCGGCCACAAGTCGTGCGTCAATGCCATGGGCGTCTACTGCGCAACCGGCAAGAGCCCCAACGCCTATCCCAAGGTCGAGAACATCGCCGAGCTGGTCAAGAGCCGCAACGGCGGTATGGCGGTGGGCGTCGTCACCAACACCGAGATCGAGGATGCCACGCCCGCCGCGGTGGTCGCCCACGTCAGGCGCCGCAGCGACTACGACAACATCGTTAGGGCGTTCTACGAGGCGAAGCCCGAGGTCATCATGGGCGGCGGCTCGCCGTTCTTCCTGCCCAAGTCGGACCAGGACGGCAAGCGCCACGACGAGGAGAACTACCTCGAGAAGTTCAAGGCCGCCGGCTACCGCTTCGTCGCCACCGCCACCGAAATGAAGGCGGCCGGCGCCGACAAGACGACGAGGCAACTCCTCGGCCTGTTCCACAAGAGCAACCTCGACGGCGCGCTCGACCGCCTGGTTCTCAAAAAGGGGACGGTCTCGCGCTATCCCGACCAGCCCGACCTTGCTGACCAGACGCAGGTGGCGATCGACATTCTGTCGAAAACCGCCAATGGCTTCTTCCTGATGGTAGAGTCGGGCCTGATCGACAAGTACGCCCACGTGCTGGATTGGGAACGCTCAGTCTACGATACGATACTGCTCGACAACGCGGTTGAGGTGGCCAGGCGTTTCGCCGCCGATCGCAACGATACGCTGATCATCGTGGTAGCCGATCACTCGCACCCCGTGAGCATCATCGGCACCTACGACGACGCGCGGCCGGGCGAGCGCCTGCGCGACAAGATGGGCATCTACGCCGACGCCAAGTTCCCCAACTACCCCGCCGCCGACGACAAGGGCTATCCCCCGTCCGTGGACGTGTCGCGGCGACTGGCCTTCGTGTTCGGCGCCTTCCCCGACCATTGCACGACGGGCAAGCCGTCCCTTGGCGGCCCGTTCAAGCCGGCCGAGGAGAAGGACAATAAGGCGGTCGCCAACGAAGTGTTCTGCACCCCGAACGCGACGCGCATGGAGGGCAACCTGCCTTTCGTCCAACCGCAGGGCGTGCACTCGGCCGACGATGTGGTGCTCACCGCCATGGGCCCCGGCTCGGAGGCGTTTCACGGGCGCATTGACAACACCCGCGTTTTCCGCGTCATCGTCGACGCTCTGGGTCTGGCGCCCGGATCGTAGGGTTTGAGGGTCAGACCGTGCGAGTCTGACCCCCGCACAGTGCCCCCCCCGCACCATCCGCTCCGAACATCTCGCATCGGCCATTCTGCCTCCCGATCGCTCTCGCAACCAGCCTGGAGCTGTGAGGTCAGGCCAGCAGGGTCCGCCGGCCTTGGCGGGTCGGTCGGACTCGTTCTTGTGCTGTTGGTCAGCTGAGCCGATTCGAGGCGGGACACAGGCACCCGATGGTGATAGGGCGTGGGCGCGTCGACCCCGAGCCCGGCTGACGGGCCCGTTCGGGCAGGAGACCGCTCCGGCCAAGACCCGCGCACCTGGGCGCCGAGGTGCAGCTGCCATTCTGAGCGAAGCGGGACTGGGCCGAGCGAACTCGGACACTGCCGAAGCCGGCATGACAGTTGTCTTCGGAGCTCCAATCCTTAAAGATCCGGCGTTCACCGCGTTCACCTCTGTGTAACATCTGCGTCAGCCCTGTAACCGCGCAATGCGAGGGAACGTAATTAGGGTGGTAATGCAGCGAGAGAGGACAACCATGCTGATCCGCCGCCCGCCCGATATCGCCCCGTCGGAAATCACCCCCCGCGACGTATACCTGCGGCGGCGCGAATTCGTGGCCGGGGCCGCCTCGCTGGGCCTGACAGCCGGCCTGTCGGCGGGGCTGGTGTCGCGCGCCCGGGCCGCCGCATTACAGGCGGAGCCCAGCCCTCTCTCCACCGCCGACGAGCCTAAGTCTGCGCTGGCCGATATCACGAGCTACAACAACTTCTACGAGTTCGGGGTCGATAAAGGCGACCCGGCCCGCTACGCCGGCAAGCTCACAACCAAGCCGTGGAAGGTCAGGATCGACGGCCTCGTCGACAAGGGCGGCGATTTCGGCCTCGACGACATCCTCAAGCCGGAGCGGCTTGAGGAGCGCATCTACCGCATGCGCTGCGTCGAGGGGTGGTCGATGGTGATCCCTTGGGTGGGATTCCCGCTTTCAGACCTCCTGAAGCGCGTCGAGCCGCAGGGCAGCGCCAAGTACGTGGCCTTCGAGACGCTTGTGCGTCCCTCGGAGATGCCGGCACAGACCGGCTTCTTGCAGCCGCTCGACTGGCCTTACGTCGAGGGCCTGCGCCTCGACGAGGCCATGCACCCGCTGACCATCCTCGCCGTCGGCCTCTACGGTGAGACCCTGCCAAACCAGAACGGTGCACCGATCCGACTGGTGGTGCCCTGGAAGTACGGCTTCAAGGGCATCAAGTCGATCGTGCGCATCAGCCTGGTGGAGCGCGAGCCAAATACGACGTGGAAGGCCCAGAACGCCCGCGAGTACGGCTTCTATTCCAACGTCAACCCGAACGTGGACCATCCGCGCTGGAGCCAGGCCACGGAGCGGCGCATCGGCGAGGGCGGCCTGTTCAGCAAACGCCGGCCGACACTGATGTTCAACGGCTACGGCGACCAGGTGGCGAGCCTCTACGCCGGCATGGACCTCAGGGCCAACTACTGAGATGCCTCAGCGCACGCATGTGAGCCCGCTGCGGCGCGTCTTACTGGGCGCCGACCCGATCCGGCGCGTGGTCTACATCCTCGGCATGCAGCCGGCGGCATGGACCTTCTATGCGGGCCTCGCCGACCAGCTGGGCGCCGATCCGATGCGGACCTTGGAGCGCACCCTGGGGCTGTGGGCGCTGCGCTTCCTAATCGTGGCCCTCGCCATCACCCCCCTGCG
>JAFMSC010000578.1 GCA_017353825.1 Hyphomicrobiaceae bacterium
CGCGCTGGGCCAGGGCGACCGCGTCCTGGCGCGCCTCGCGCGCCTCGGCGAGCCCGACAACGCCGGCTACCGCTACGAGGCGGAGCCGATCAAGCGCCTGCCCAAGGAGAAGCGCCGTCAGCTCGGCATCTTCCGCAGTCGGCCAAAGGGCGGCGGCGTTATCGACCCCGTCGACCGCAAGGAACTCAAAGAGTGGCCCATCGCCCCCGGTGAGGAGGGCAAAGCCAGGGACGGCGATCTCGTGCGGTTCGACCTCGCCCGCTCCGGCGGCCGCTACGGGGTGCCGCAGGCGCGTGTGGTCGAGACCCTGGGCAACCCGCAGGACCAGCGCAAGATCAGCCTGATCGCCGTGCACGCCCACGGCCTTCCCGACGAGTTTCCGCCGCCGGTCCTGCGCGAGGTCGAATCGCTCAGGGCCGCGACGCCCGCTGGCCGCACCGACCTGCGCGCGCTACCCCTTGTCACCATCGACCCCGCCGACGCGCGCGACCATGATGACGCCGTACATGCTGCGCCCGATACCGACCCCAGGAACAAGGGCGGTTGGATCATCCACGTGGCCATCGCCGACGTGGCGCACTATGTCCACCCCGGGACGCGGCTCGACCGCGAGGCGCGCTTGCGGGGCAACTCAGTATATTTTCCCGACCGCGTCGTGCCGATGCTGCCCGAGCGGATCTCCAACGACCTATGCTCGCTCAGGGAGGGCGAAGAGCGTCCCTGCCTTGCCGTGCGCCTCGTCATCGACAAGCACGGCAACAAGCGGAGCCAGGCCGTATTGCGCGGGCTCATGCGCTCCGCCGCCAAGCTCGCCTACCAGGAGGCGCAGGCGGCCATCGACGGCCGCCCGAGCGCCAAGTGCAAGCCGCTGCTGCAACCCGTGCTACAGCCCCTGTGGGGCGCCTACGCGGCGCTCTGCGTCGCCCGCGACCGCCGCGAGCCGCTCGACCTAGACCTGCCGGAGCGTAAGATCCTGCTCGACCGCGCCGGCCGCGTGGAGCGCGTGGTGATGCCCCAGCGGCTCGCTGCGCACCGCCTGATCGAGGAGTTCATGATCCAGGCCAACGTGGCGGTGGCCGAGATCCTGGAGGCGAAGCGCGCGCCCGTCGTCTACCGCGTGCACGACACACCCTCGAAGGAGAAGATCGTCGCCCTGCGCGAGTTCCTGGACAGCCTCGACCTGAACCTGCGATCGGCCGGCAGCCTGCGCGCCGGTGACTTCAACACGCTCTTGCAGCGCGCCAAGTCCCTCCCTGTCGCCGAGCTCATCAACGAAGTGGTGCTACGCTCCCAGTCGCAGGCGGTGTACGCGGCACAGAACATTGGCCACTTCGGCTTGCATCTCTCCCGATACGCCCACTTCACCTCGCCCATCCGCCGCTACGCCGACCTCATGGTGCACCGCTCGCTCATCCGGACGCTCGGCCTCGGCGCCGGCGGCCTCACCGATGCGGAGGCCGCCGAACTCAAAGACATCGCCCTGGAGATCTCCGACGCCGAGCGCCGCGCCATGTCGGCGGAGCGCGAGACCACCGATCGTCTGATCGCCGGCTATCTCGCCGAGCGCATCGGCGCCGAGTTCGGCGCCCGCATCTCAGGCACTACACGCGCCGGCCTGTTCGTGCGCCTTGATGACACCGGTGCCGACGGCTTCGTGCCCGCCGCCACGCTCAACGACTACTATCGCCACGATGAAACCGCCCACGCCCTTGTCGGCGACCGCACCGGCGACGTTTATCGCCTGGGCGACACCGTGCGCGTCCGCCTGGTCGAGGCCGTGCCCAGCGCCGGCGCCCTGCGCTTCGAGATGCTCTCCCCCGGCAGACCAGGTGGCCGCCGCCTCGGCGGCGGCTCCGGCAAGCGCACGCGGCGAGGCCTCATCAGCTGGCGCCGCCGCAGTCGCTAAAGACAGCGGCGCTCGCCGATACTGAGGTCACATCGCGCGCGTGCGGCCCAGGCCGCGGCTGCGCCCGGGCCGGCCTCGGGCGACACCAACAGCCGAAAGAGCTGTCAGCTTTGACGCCGACACCGGCAACGCAGGGTCAATGCACCTTCAGCACCAGCTTGCCCTGGTTGCCACTGGTGTAGAGCAGGTTGAGCACGTCAGGGTACGCATCGAGGCCGCCCTGGCGCACGTCCTCGCGGATCTTGAGCCGGCCCTCTTTGTACCACGCCCCGAGCTGCGCGATGGCCTCCGGCACCCGGTCGGCCCAGT
>JAFMSC010000579.1 GCA_017353825.1 Hyphomicrobiaceae bacterium
CCCCGCGGGTGGTCTTGCTCGACTCAAACCCTTGATCCGCCAGCATCACCGCGACAAATCGACTCGGGGTTTTGCCGCCCAACTGCGCAAGTTGGGCTAAATCGTGGCCCACGATCAATGAATGAACGACCGCCATCAGGCCGCTTCGCGGCTCGGATGGGCGCTCTTAGGCCCTTGCGCGGGCCCAAGCCGGTTGCTGGCCTGACGGCCCAAGTCGACGACCATTGCCGGGGGGCTGCGACCTCCCGCGTTGCCGGGACCTGGCAACCCCCGGCTGGTTGATGCCGGCGCTCTGCCAGGGTCTCCTTGCGAACGGTCCCCGCCAGTCCCGGCTAGTCCCCGCAGGATGGGCCCGTTGCGAGGCCTTGTGCTTGCGCGTTCAAGACGACCGGCTCGGACCCGCAGCCCCATCCCCTTTCCGCCTAGGCTGGCGTCCGGGATCGCGCGGTCGAGCCGCCTTCGGGTCTGATGTTCTTGCAGGGCGTCTGTGCCGTGCCTGGGCTTGCCGTCATGGTGGACGGCGCCAGCTCCTCGGTCACGATGAGCTTAAGGGCGCGCACCAGGCGCGGTCTGGTTGGGGTCCTTGCGGAAGTTGGCGAGGCGGCATGCCGGCGCGAGCGCCCTTTCAGTACCGCCGACCATGCATCGCCCAAGTCGGCGAGCAATCCGATCACAGATAGTCGGTGAGCAATCCGATCGCCGATAGATGGTCGGTTGGGAGGCGAGGTCAGCCTATGACGCTTGCTCCGCCTGCAGCTTGGCGTCCTTCTCGGTCGCGCGCTTCAAGGCAGGGCGCTCGCTCAGGCGACTAACATAGGCCACAAATTCGGGGCGCTCGGGAATGAGCTTGAACAGCATGCCCCAGCGCAGGGCAGAGCCGATGACGACATCGGCAGCCGTGAAGTGTTCGCCCATCAGGTACGGCGCAGCAGACGCTGTCGCCTTGGTCAGCGTGCACATCACCGTGTCGAAATCGCCGAAGCCGAGCGTGGAGCGCGATGGCGGCTCCGTACGCGGGAAGGCCCGCTCCGTGATCGCCGGCTCGATGCAGCTCGGCCCGAAGAACAGCCACTTGAGATAGGGCCCACGGCGGACATCACCGACGGGCACGTTCAGGCGCGCCTGTGGAAACTCGTCAGCAAGGTAGCAGCAGATCGCCGCGCTCTCCGTCACCACGACATCCCCGTGCCTGAGCGCCGGCACCTTGCCCATGGGGTTAACCGCCAGATAGTCGGGGGTGCGGTTGTCGCCGGCCCTGAGGTTGATGAGATGGACGCCGTAAGGCTCGCCCAACTCCTCCAGCATCCACCGCGCGACCGACGAGCGCGACGGGACGGCGTGATAGAGGGTAAGGTTGGACATAGGACACTCCCGTGCGGGCCGAGGAACCGTGGCGGCAGTAGTCGCCGATTGTGGCACTTGCAGGGGCAGGGCCCTGGCTGGCACCGGAGCCTGTTTGCACGTGACGGACGACGAAGGACACCGGCGCAGGGGTCGAGAGGGCGTTGATCAACATCGACGTGAATGACCTTGCCGGCGCCGTCGCGTTCAAAACCGGGGCGCCCGGAGCGAACGTCGAGCGCAAGTCGGGAGCCGCCGGGCGAAGCTGCGAGCGGCACCTCGCGATCGATCTGTCGGCCGTACCCAAGCCAGCCGGCGAGCCCCACGCGTGACGAGCAGCGCCCGGCCTGCGTGTCCACGTGACGCCCGTGCACCTTAAGTTCGTGGGCTTGCATATGGGCTTGCTAATGGAGAGCGGGCTCAAGACGGCGCTCGCTGCCGGCACGACGGCCAAGGTGCCCGCCCGCGGACGCGGGGCAAGATCGCACACCTGACCCGACGCATTGGGAGGGCTGTGCCTCATCGCGTGTGTCGGCCGCGGATATGACGAGATTGCGACGCTTTGAGCCGGCAGGGACCGTCGCGTTGGCTGGCGGGAGGCGTTGCCGGCCATGCAAAACGTGCCGCCCGGTTGCGCCGTCTAAACCTATTGCAATCGTGCCGCCACGGTCCTATCTCACCGCTGCGAATCGGCATTAACTCCCGCGCCGAGGGGCACTCCACAAGGTTCACGATGGACTGAGACTTTGTGTCGCCGCCGAACGCGGCGCCGCTGGAAGGATGCGCATGAGAGGCTTCAAAGAGAAAACATTTGCCGACCGCCTGCAGGAGGCGGCGGACGCGAGGAAGGCGGCATTGGAGCGGTTCCG
>JAFMSC010000037.1 GCA_017353825.1 Hyphomicrobiaceae bacterium
GGCGCGCTTCCAGCGCGCCGCCAATTGCGGCGCCCGCGCCCAGCGGCTCCTATGGGCCAGCACGGGCACCAAGGACCCGAAGGCCTCCGACATCCTCTACGTGAAGGCTCTCGCCGCGCCCTTCACCGTCAACACAATGCCGGAAGGAACGCTCAAAGCCTTCGGCGATCATGGCAGCGTCGCCGCGACGCTCGCCGTGAACGGAAGCGATTGCGACGCCGTGCTGGCGAGCTTCGCCAAGGCGGGCGTCGACATCGATGTGTTGTCGGCCCGCCTCCAGGACGAGGGCGCCGCGTCGTTCGTCAAGTCTTGGAACGATCTGATGACCTGCGTCGATGGCAAGGCCAGAGCGATCGGAAAGGCGAGCTGAACCCATGACAAAGGCCTCCCAGCGCCGCCCGCGCGCGCCAGCAGCCAGGGAGCGGGCAACGGGGGTTCTCGGCTTGACTTCGCTCCCGGCATGGAACGCCCTGGAGAAGCACCACGATAGGATCAAGGACCTCAATCTGCGGCAACTCTTTGCGGAGGACCCCAAGCGCGGGGAGACGCTCGCGGTCGAGATGGCAGGTATCTACCTCGACTACTCCAAGAACCGCATCACGCCCGAGACGCTCCAGCTGTTGAACCAGCTCGCCCGGGAGTCGGGGCTTAAGGAGCGCATCGAGGCCATGTTCCGGGGCGACAAGATCAACGTCTCGGAGAACCGCGCCGTGCTGCACGTGGCATTGCGCGCACCGCCCGGCGCCTCGATCATGCACGATGGCCACAACGTCGTGCCCGAGGTCCATGCGGTTCTCGACAGGATGGCGGAGTTCGCCGATCGGGTGCGCGGTGGCGCCTGGAAAGGCCACACGGGCAAGCGCATCCGCAACGTGATCAACATCGGTATCGGCGGGTCGGATCTCGGGCCGGTGATGGCATACGAGGCGCTGAAGCACTACAGCGATCGCAGGATCAGGTTCCGCTTCGTGTCCAATATCGACGGCACCGATTTCGCGGAGGCGGTGCGCGATCTCGACCCCGAGGAGACGCTCATCATCGTCTCCTCAAAGACCTTTACCACCCTGGAGACCATGACGAACGCGCGCACCGCGCGGACGTGGTCCCTCTCCGGCCTGAAGGGTGACGAGAGCGCGATTGCCAGGCATTTCGTGGCCGTCTCGACCAACGCCCAGGAGGTGGCGGAGTTCGGCATCGACACGGCCAACATGTTCGGCTTCTGGGACTGGGTCGGCGGGCGCTATTCGATGGATTCAGCCATCGGCCTCTCCACCATGCTGGCCATCGGCCCGGACAAATTCCGGGCCATGCTCGACGGCTTCCGTGAGATGGACGAACATTTCCGCTCCGCGCCGTTCGAGCGCAACCTGCCGGTGCTGATGGGGCTGCTGGCCGTCTGGTACAACAACTTCTTTGGCGCCCAGACCGTGGCTGTGCTCCCCTACGAGCAATACCTCAAGCGCTTCCCGGCCTACCTCCAACAGCTGACCATGGAGAGCAACGGCAAGCACGTTGCGATCAATGGCGCCCGGCTCAACTATGATACCGGGCCAATCTACTGGGGCGAACCGGGGACCAACGGCCAGCACTCCTTCTATCAGCTGATCCATCAAGGGACGCGGCTCATCCCCTGCGATTTCATTGCGTTTGTGCGGACCCTGAACCCCTTGGCCCGGCATCATGACATGCTGCTTGCCAACGTCTTCGCGCAGACGGAGGCATTGGCCTTCGGCAAGACCGCCGCCGAGGTGCAGGCCGAGGGAACGCCGGACTGGCTCGTGCCCCACCGGGTGTTCGAGGGCAATCGTCCGTCGAACACGCTGCTGGTGGAGACTCTGACGCCGGCGGCGCTAGGCAAGCTGGTCGCGCTCTACGAGCATAGCGTGTTCACGCAAGGCGCGATCTGGCGGGTCAACTCCTTCGATCAGTGGGGCGTGGAGCTGGGAAAGGCTCTCGCGCAGCGCATCATTCCTGAGCTTGAGAGCGCCAAGGAGCCGGAGCTTCGTCACGACAGCTCGACCAATGCACTGATACGACGCTATCGCAAGCTCAGGGGCCGGTCTGATGCCCTGGCTGGGAGCCGCACATCGCGAGGAGGCTAGCATGCAATTGGGAATGATCGGCCTCGGCCGCATGGGAGCCAACATGGTGCGCAGGCTCCTGCGGGGCGGCCATCAATGCGTGGTCTTCAACAGATCTGGTAAACCGGTCGTCGAAATGGTGAAGGAGGGCGCCGTCGGTGCCGCCTCGCCCGCCGAGCTTGCCCAGAGGCTCGCAAGGCCGCGCGTGGTCTGGCTCATGGTGCCGGTTGGTGCGGTTGAGCAGACCATCTCCCAGCTGCTGCCGCACCTTGACCGCGAGGACATGCTGATCGACGGCGGCAACTCCTACTACATCGACGACATCCGGCGGGCGAAGGAGTTGCGCCCCAAGGCCATTCACTACGTCGACGTGGGCACCAGCGGCGGCATCTGGGGGCTGGAGCGCGGTTACTGCATGATGATCGGTGGCGAGAGCCATGCGGTGAAGCATATGGACCCGATCTTCGCCACTCTGGCACCCGGCCGGGGCGACATTCCCCGTACACCGGGACGTGAGGAGGCCGGCGGAACGGCCGAGCAGGGCTACCTGCACTGCGGGCCGAGCGGTGCCGGCCATTTCGTAAAGATGGTGCACAACGGCATCGAGTACGGCGTCATGGCCGCCTACGCGGAGGGACTTGCGGTTCTCAAAGCGGCCAACGTCGGCAAGGCCAGAAACGTCCTCGACGCCGAGACGACGCCTTTGCGGGATCGCGAGCACTACGAGTACGATTTCAATCTCCCGGAGATCGCGGAGGTCTGGCGGCGCGGCAGCGTGATCGCATCCTGGCTTCTCGATCTTACAGCGGCTGCCTTGATCGAGGATCCGCAGTTGTCAAAGTTCGCGGGGCGCGTATCCGATTCCGGCGAGGGCCGCTGGACCATCAAGGCGGCCATCGATGAGGGTGTGCCCGCCCATGTGCTGTCCTCCGCGCTCTACGAGCGGTTCAGCTCGCGCGGGGAGGCCGACTTCGCGGACAAGCTGCTCTCGGCCATGCGCTACCAGTTCGGCGGGCACGTCGAGAAGCACGTCGGGTCCTAGCACGCCGAGAGAGCGAGGCATCAGGGTTGCACGAAAGGGGGGCTGGAACGGAGGTCTAACGGCATGACCAGCGAGCAGCTCGATCAGCTGGCGATCAACACCATCCGCACGCTCTCCATCGACGCGGTCCAGAAGGCCAACTCGGGTCATCCCGGCACGCCCATGGCGCTGGCCCCGCTGGTCTACACGCTGTGGAACCGAGCCATGCGCTTCGATCCCAAGGACCCGATATGGCCAAACCGCGACCGCTTCATCCTGTCCAATGGCCATGCCTCGATGTTGCTGTGGTCGCTCCTGTACCTGACGGGCACCCGCGCCGTGAACGCGGCGTACGAACGGCTCGGCAAGCCTTCGGTCACGCTCGACGACATCCGCCACTTCCGCCAGCTCGGCAGTAAGGCGCCGGGACACCCGGAGTACCACTGGGTATCCGGTGTGGAGACGACCACCGGCCCCCTGGGGCAGGGCATTGCCACGAGCGTCGGCTTGGCGATCGCGCGCAAGTGGCTGGCCAGCCGCTACAACCGTCCTGGCTTCGATCTCTTCGACTACAACATTTACGCGGTATGCGGTGATGGTTGCCTGATGGAGGGCGTCGGCTCGGAAGCCGCCTCGCTCGCCGGCCATCTGGGCCTCGACGATCTCTGCTGGATCTACGACAACAACCACATCACCATCGAAGGCAGGACGCGCATCACCTTCACCGAGGACGTCGCGGCGCGCTTTCTCGCCTATCACTGGAACGTGCTGCGGGTCGGCGATGCCAATGATATTGAGCGCATCGAGGGTGCGCTTGCCGTTTTCCGCCAGACCAAGGGCCGGCCCACGCTGATCATCCTCGACAGCCACATTGGCTACGGCTCGCCGCATCTGGTCGACACGTCTGCCGCCCACGGCGAGCCGTTGGGCGAGGAGGAGATTCGTCTGGTCAAGCGCGTCTTGGGATGGCCGCAGGATGCCAAGTTCCTCGTGCCTGAGGGCGTCATGGGCCACTTCGACGCCGGCATCGGCGTGCGGGGCGGCGAGGCACGGCGCAGCTGGGAGACGCTGTTGGCCGCCTACCGCGGCAAATTTCCGGAACTCGCCACGGAGATCGACCATATAGAGCGGCGCGAGCTGCCCTCGGGATGGGATCGCGATCTGCCGAGTTTCCCGCCCGACGCCAGGGGCATTGCCGGCCGGGAGGCCTCGGGCAAGGTGCTTAACGTGCTCGCCCGGAATATTCCCTGGCTCGTGGGCGGCTCCGCTGATCTCGGTACGTCCAACAAGACGCTCCTCAAGCTCGACGGCGCGGGCGACCTTGAAGCCGAGACGCCTGGCGGTCGCAATCTCCACTTCGGCATCCGCGAGCATGCCATGGCGGCGATCGTCAACGGCCTGTCGCTGGCCAAGCTACGCGCGTACGGTGCGACCTTCGTCATTTTCAGCGACTACGCGCGGCCGGCAATCCGCCTCTCCGCGCTCATGGAGCTGCCGACCATCTTCGTCTTCACCCATGATGCCATGGGCGACGGTGAGGATGGACCCACGCACCAACCGGTCGAGCATCTTATCTCGCTGCGTGCGATCCCCGGCCTTGTCGTGCTCAGGCCCGCAGATGCCAACGAGGTCGTGGAGGCCTACCGCTACGTCATGCAGCTGCGCCACCAGCCGGCGGTGCTCGCTCTGTCCCGCCAGCCGTTGCCGACCTTCGACCGCCGCAAGTATGCCCCGGCCGGCGGCCTGGCGCGCGGCGCCTATGTCATGGCGGACGCCAACGGCAGCCCAGAGATCATTCTCATCGCCTCCGGCAGTGAGGTGTCTCTGGCGGTGGCGGCTCACGAGGTGCTGGCGTCCAAAGGGGTCCGCTCGCGTGTAGTGTCCATGCCCTCCTGGGACATCTTCGAGCACCAGCCGGAGGCCTATCGCGAGGAGGTGCTGCCGGCCAGAGTGCAGGCACGCATCGCCATCGAGCAGGGATCGGTTCTGGGTTGGGACCGCTACGTCGGTCCCCAGGGCCGCGTGATCGGCATGAAGACTTTCGGCGCCTCGGCGCCGCTCAAGGAGCTGCAGCGCAAGTTCGGGTTCGAGCCGGAACGCGTCGTGACAATGGCCACCGAGATGCTCGGGCGCCAAGGCCGGTTCGATTCGTCTTGAGCTCGCCCGGGCTCGGCGGTGTTGGGAGCGACGGTTGTGGTCACGGCGCCTGACTGTCCGGTGCGGCGCCCCTGTCCGCAAAGATGCGGGCCCGGCCGCTTGATGGATGCAGATGGGTGGCGGGCAACAAGGCATCGCCGCGCAATAGTCGGCGGAGCACGGCTTGCTTGGCCGCGCCGGTCACGAGGAAGGCGACTTCGCGGCTGGCCTCGAGCGCCGGGTAGGTCAAGGTTATGCGGGGCTCCGGCTTGGCGCCCACCACGGTGCCGACCCAGTGGGTACGCTCCTTCAGAATCGCCGTACCGGGAAACAGCGAGGCGATGTGGCCTTCGGGACCGAGGCCAAGGAAGTTCACATCGAACAGAGGGCGATCGGCGCTCAGAATTGAGGCGCCGTAGAACGCCTTGAGCTCTGCCTCGTAGGAGCGCGCCGCCTCATCGGGGGTGAGGCCCTCCGTCGGTATAGGGTGAATATTCGCGGGCGGAACGGGGGCGCGGGAAAGCATCGCGTCCCGCACCATACGGTAGTTGCTCACCGCGCTGTGGCGCGGCACGAATCGCTCATCTCCCCAGAACCAATGGGTGCGCGCCCAGGGGAAGGCATCGCCATACGGCGAGCTGGCCAGAAGCTCGTAGAGCCGGCGAGGGGTCGAGCCGCCGGAGAGGGCGACGGCGAACGACCGGTCGCTTTGCACCGCTGCCGCGACCAGCCAACCAGCGACATGGCGAGCCAGTGCCTCGGCGTCAGCGAGGACCTCCAGGCGGGCTTCGGACACGCTGGTCATGGAGAACCTGGGTGAGCTGAGAAGCCACTCGTGGGTCGGGCGCGCAGGCCTGGCCAAGCTGCACGCGAGGGACCGACGGCTTGGACCATTGAAGAGAAACGCGGTTGTTCTTGCCTCTTTGCGTGCATGCTCTGTTGCTGCGATCGCTCGTGGCCTGGAGCCCGTCCGACAGCCCGTCCGACAGGCCGTCCGACAGGCGCCTCTGCGTCCTCATGCACGCAGCCCCGAGCCCTGGTCAATCCAGGATGAAGCGCTCCACGGCATGAGCAAAGCCCTCCTCGTCGTAGGACCCGGTGACTGCGCTTGCCTGCCGCTTGACCTCGTCGCTTGCATTACCCATGGCAATGCTCAATCCAGAGCGCCGGAACATCAGCACGTCGTTTGGCTGATCGCCTATTGTGGCGATCTCGGCGGGAGGAATGCCGAGGGCACGCGAGAGGTAGTCGGCAACGACACCCTTGTTTGCGTCGCGGTGGGTGATGTCAAGATAGTAGGGCTGCGACCGAGCGGCAGTGGCGCGATCGCCTATGCTCGCCTGGGCGTCGGCTTCGCAGCGTTGGACGAGACGGTGGTCGTCGCTGACCCCGACGATCTTAGCAACCTTGTCGAGAACGCTGCCGAAATCCCTGGCGACTTTCGGCGGGAACTTGACCGTCCACGCTTCGCGGTCGACATGCGGCGCCTCGGCGTTGCGCACTAGCCAGTCGTTGCCGGCATAGACCCAAGCATCAAGTCCATGACTGCGGATCAGGTCGACGGCTCGTGCTGCCGTCTCGGGGGCAAGCGTCCGCTCCTCGATGATGGAAAGGTTCGGTTGGACGAACAGTCCGCCATTGAAGCCAGCGATAGGGGTATCGATGTCGAGCGGCTCGATCAGCATTGCCATCCCCTTCGGGGGACGGCCGCTGGTGATGGCGAAGCGGATGCCCGCCGTGCGCAGGCGGCGCACAGCATGTTGAGCGCGCTCCGTCAGCACCTTGTCGCGCGTAACAAGGGTGCCGTCGACATCGGCCAGGAGCAGCGAGATCTTGCCGGGCCCCATCATCGGCTCCTCCTCCTGTGGGGTCCCGCGCCGATGGGCAGCCAGGTGTGCCCCTCGCGTGCGAGCAGCCGAGCTGCCGTGTCCGGCCCCGAGCTGCCGGCCGCATAGTTCGGAAAATCGCCCGGCGGCCGTCCGGCCCAGGCGTCGAGCACGGGTTGGACGGCGCACCAGGCCGCCTCGACGGTGTCGGCGCGCTGAAACAGCATCGGGTCGCCGATCAGGCAGTCATAGATCAGCGTCTCGTAGCCCACGGCCGTCAGAGGCTCGAAGTAGTCGCTATACGAGAAGTCCATGGCGACGCCGTCGATCTCGATGTCCTGGCCGGGCCGCTTCGCGCTGAAGCTTACAGACAAGCCCTCGTCGGGCTGGATGCGCAAGGTAAGGATGTTGCGAGGCAGCCTCTCCACCGGCGTCTCCCGGAACAGGGCGTAGGGGGCCTGGCGAAAATGGATGGCGATCTCGGTGGTGCGCGCGGCGAGGTATTTGCCCGTGCGGAGATAGAACGGCACGCGGGCCCAGCGCCAGTTGTCGATGCCGAGCTTGAGCGCGACGTAGGTCTCGGTCGTGGAGTCGGGCGCGACGTTGGGCTCGTGCCGGTAATCGCGGACGGGCTTGCCGAGCACACGACCCGCCCCGTACTGCCCGCGCACGGCATCTTCGGGCGAGATCGGGTGAATGGCGCAGAAAAGCTCTGTCTTCTTGGCGCGCACGTCATTGGCGTTGAACGAGATGGGTGGCTCCATGGCGATCATCGCCAGAAGCTGAAACAGATGGTTCGGCACCATGTCGCGCAGGGCGCCGGTGCCGTCGTAGAACCTGCCTCGGGTCTCGACGCCTACCGTCTCGGCCGCGGTGATTTGGACGTGACTGACGTGGTCGCGGTTCCAGAGCGGCTCGAAGATGCCATTGGCAAAGCGAAGCACAAGGATGTTCTGGACCGTTTCCTTGCCGAGGAAATGATCGATCCGATAGATCTGGTCTTCGTTCAGAATGCCTAAGATCTGCGCGTTGAGCGCCCGCGCCGAGGCCAAGTCGTGGCCGAACGGCTTCTCGATGACCACGCGGCGCCAGGCGCCGGCTGTCTGGCGGACAAGCTCCGCGCGACCGAGATGCTCAATGATCGGCCCGAAGAACTTGTCGGCAACGGCCAGGTAGAACAGCACGTTGCCGTTGACTTGCTTGGCGGCCTGCTCGGCGAGGACGGTCTTCAACCTGCCGTAGACCTCGGGCTGGGTGAAATCCCCAGTGAGAAACGTCATACGGCGCGCGAGCCAATCCCACGCCTCCTCGTCGATGCCGTCGGAGCTGAACTCTCCGCCGCCTTCCGCAGCAAGCGACTCAATCATTTGCCGCAAGTTGTGGTGCCAGGACTGGGTATCGGCGTCGCCACGACCGATGCCGACGATCGAGAAGCCATCGGCCAGCCTTCCCGCTCGCACCAGATTATAGAGGGCGGGTACGACGAGACGCTTCGTCAGGTCGCCGCCCCCACCGAATATCACGAGGGTTGCCGGCGGCGCCTGCCGGGCGACGGTCGCTCGCGTCACCTTCGCTACAGGTATCGGCGCAGGGCTCGTCGCCGAGGTCATGTCTTGGAACTCCTGGCCGCGCACGGGCGACGGGCGATGTTGCGCGAGCCGGCAATCAGCCGCGCACAGGCGACGGGCGATGCGGCGCGAGCCGGCAATCGCGGAACCGAGACGTGCAGACTTGCGCGCAGTCTGCATGAATAAACAATCATTGCTGGGAAGGCGTTCCCTTATCGGCACGGCTTGAGGATGCCGGTCAATGTGCGGACAGGTGCGAGATACTCGGATGCTAGCCGCTTGGGTAACGCCCGGCAATCCTGCGATTGCGGTTGTGAACGAGCTCCTCTCAAACCGATGTTGGCGACGTGGAGTGCTGAGCCTTTTCAGCGTTGCCACGGAACGGATTCAGCGTTGCCACGGAACGGAACCTCTGCCGGTTCGTTTTTTCAAGGTAGTGATTGATAGAGCCGACGAGAATGACCATGAGGATGATAGTCGCAGCCGCAGCTGCCCTGGCCCTTGCAGGGACGGCAGCGTTGGCGCAACAGAAAGCACCGGCGGCGTCAGTCGCCTTCGCCAAGAAGGTGGCAGGCGCAAATTCCTTCGCGATCCAGTCGAGCGAGCTCGCCCAGGACCGGGCCCAGGCCGACGAGGTAAGAACCTTTGCCCGGCAAATGATCGCGGATCACACGAAGATCGGAAAGGATTTCAGTTCCGCCGTTGGGGTGGCCAACATCGCGCTTCCCGCACCCGAAGAGCCGAGTGCCAAGCAGAAGGCGCTACTCGCCAAGCTTCGCAGCGCAAAGGGCCCGGCCTTTGACAAAGCCTATCTCGCTGCCCAGGTCACAGGCCACAAGGAGGCTGTCTCGGTCCTCCGCAAGTATGCCAAGAGCGGCCGGACGGCAGAGTTCAAGCAATTCGCACAGCAGACGCTACCCGTCGTAAAGCAGCATCTGTCGGAGCTGTCGATGCTCACCAATCAAGCGGTTGCCGCGGGACAACGTCGAACCGGAGTTGGCAGCAGGGCAATCGGCCCACCGGCCGGAAGAGCGCCGGCAGGTGAAAAGCGACCCTGAGCCAAACCCGCAGCATCGAGCTTGGACGGCCTGCGCGCCTGGCGAGGGTAAAGCCAGCCCCTGTCGGTGAGGATGGCGTCGGTGAGGATGACGCCGGCATCGGCTCCGGCATCTGTTGGGTGGGGTGAAGCTCAGATGCCGGGCCCCTATCGGGTCTATAGCCACCTCGACAAACCGCGAAGAGCCGAGCTGGCGAAGCTTGCTCGCCACTGGCAGCTCAACGTGCGGGCCGAGCGGCTCTAGACTTGAGCGCCCGCCCCCACCAATGCGGGCCGCCAAGCCTAGGCTTCGGTTTGCGGCGCGCCGTGGGGCGCAGCGTCGGTCGCACCGTCAGAGGTCGGCCACGGCGGCAGAGGCGGCAGTCCTAGCACCGTGCGCACGGGTGCAAAGGAACGCCGATGTATGGCGCAGGCGCCGAGTCTGGCAAGCGCACTGCGATGCTCGGGCACGGGATAGCCCTTGTGCCTCGCGAAACCGTAGCCGGGATATGCGGCATCGAGCTTGCACATCAGTGCATCGCGTGCCGTCTTTGCCAGGATGGAGGCAGCAGCGATGCTCAAGCTCTTGGCGTCGCCCCCGATGATCGCCTGCTGAGGCGGCTTCAGCCCCTTCAGGCGCCAGCCGTCCACCAGCACGTGCTCGGCTGGGCGCGCGAGACCCGCGATCGCTCGGCGCATCGCCAGGCGGCTTGCCCAATAGATGTTGATGCTGTCGATCTCCTCCACTTCGGCGAATGCCACGGACCATGCGACAGCTCTTGCCTTGATCGCATCCGCGAGGTCGTCGCGAGCAGCGGCAGCGAGCTTCTTGGAATCGTCCACACCCGGTATGCGCGAGCCAGGCGCAAAGATCACGGCGGCGGCGGCGACTGGGCCGGCGAGCGGGCTCACCCCAGCTTCATCTACGCCGGCCACATGCTCAGCGCCTGCCGACCAGAGCGCGACCTCGTACCGGAGCAGCTTGCGCAGCCGCTGACCCTCGGATCGGTTCTCGAACCGGCGGCGTGCAACGGCAGCTAGGATCGCTTTGGCACCAGGGCGGCCGTCGGCTTTGAGGCACGCCTCCGTCGCCCTTTCGAGCGGGCGTCCTTCGACGACGTATCGCAACCGGACTTGCGAAAGGCAAAGCCGCGTCATGGGCCGGAACCTACATCCACGGCCGGCGGGCGCAACCGCGCTTAGCCGCTGCTGCTTACTGCGATAGCCTCCACGCCCCGACCGCCGGACGAGGCAAGTGGAGGTTCTCGCGCAATGTCGTCCCGGCGTAGTCCCGGTGATAGAGGCCCCGCCGCTGCAGCTCCGGCACAACGTGGCGCACGAAATCGGCGTAGGCACCGGGAACATGCGTGGCCGCCACCACGAAGCCGTCGCAGGCGCGATTGGAGAACAAATCCTCCATCGTATCGGCGATCTCCTTCGGACCACCGACGACGGCGCTGTCGACCTGCCCGCGGCCGCTGAAGGCGATGAAATCACGGGCGCTCGGATTGGTCTTGCCGGCCCTCCTCAACACGCCGTCGCGAATGCCCAGCATGCCCGTCATGCTTTGCAACTCCTTGGTCGTGAACGGCTCGTCGATACCCTTGGAGGCGAAATCGAAATTGAGCGCTTCCGCCAGCAGCGACAAGGCGTCGATCTCGAGCGGCAACCTGGAGATGATGGCCATCTTGTCCTCGGCCTCCGTCTTGCTCCCAGCGCAGACCGGCATCAGAATGTTGCAGATGTGGATGTGATCTGGATTACGATCCAGCCGCGCCGCCTCTGCCTTCACCGCCCGATAGTCCTCCTTGGCAGCCTCGCGATGGCGTGCGGCGGCGAAGATTACCTCGCCCCAGCGTCCGGCGAAGCGCTGTCCGCGGCCGCTGGCCCCGGCCTGGACAATGACGGGATGGCCCTGCGGCGAGCGGGGTACGGTGAACGGGCCGCGCGACTTGAAGAACTGGCCCCGATGATCGAGGCGCTTCACCTTGCCGGGGTCGGCATAGCGCCCCTTGCTCTTGTCCACAATGATGGCGCCGTCGCCCCACGTATCCCAATGTCCCAGCACAACCTCCATAAATTCGTCCGCCCGGTCGTAGCGCAGATCGTGTGGCAAATGCTCGTCGTGCCCCATATTGAGCGCCTCGCCGTCGTTGACCGAGGTAACCACGTTCCACGCCGCCCGACCGTTGGTCATCAGGTCGAGCGTGGCAAAGCGCCGGGCCACGTCGAACGGCTCGAAATAGGTGGTGGAGCAGGTCGAGGCCAGGCCCAGCCTGGTGGTCACGGCCGCCATCGTCATCAGCACGATCAGGGGGTCCATCTTGGTCGCGCGGATGCCGTATTCCACGGTATGCACATGGTCGTTGCCGTACCGGTCCGGCATGGCCAGGCGATCATCGAAGAAGGCCGCATGGAACTTGCCGGCTTCAAGAATGCGCGCAATATCCTGGTAATAATCGGCCGAATGCGCGTCCTCGCGCGATTCTGGATGCCGCCACGAGCACGGAAGGTTCGTGCAGTTCTGGGCCTGCAGGAAACCGACCATCACCATCTGGCGCGTCATATGGCTCTCCGAGTCGAAACTTGGCGGCTATCGTCACAGCGACCGTTGCGGTTCGCCAATGGTAAAGGAGGTTGGGCGCCACATCCAGGCTCCGACCGGCGCGCCTAGTGCAACCCCAGCGCTGCCGCCAGGCCATACTCCCCCGCCAGCGCCCGGAGCCTGTCCCAGGTGGCATCCTCCACGTCGATGCCCACCTTCAGGCGTTCCTTTTCGCGCAAGTACTCGATCTCGCCCGGATAGAGCACGCCCGGACTGCCTTCGGCAGCCGGCGTCTCCTTCAAATAACGCGCGAATTCTGCCACTTCCCTCTTGAAGAGCGCCAGCGGGCGGAAGGCCTCGACATTGAACACCGCCATGAAGCAACCGTCGTTGTGCCGGCCGCTCGGTTCGACGCCGAAGCCGAGCCCCGTAAGCAGCCCGCACAAGACCTCCACCATAGCGGCCAAGCCGCTGCCCTTGTAACCCTCCGTTCCCCCGAGAGGCAGCAGCGCCCCGCCCTTGCGCAGCTGATGGGGATCCCTCGTCTCCTTGCCGTCCTTGCCGACGATCCATCCAGTGGGAATCTGCTCGTCCCGCGCCGCCGCCAGCATGACCTTGCCGGCGGCCACGGCCGAGGTGGCCATGTCGAGGCAGAACGGCCCGGGGAGATCGGACGGCACGGCAATCGCGATCGGGTTGGTGCCGAGCCTGGCCTCGCGACCGCCGAAGGGCGCGACCATCTTGGGCGACCGCCCCGAGTCGGCCGTGGCCAGTCCGATCATCCCCTCCCTGGCGGCCATCAGCGGATATGCGGCCAGTCGGCCCACATGGCTCTGACGAAATACCGTACACCCTGCAACGTTGCTCGTCCTCGCCTTTTCGATCGTCAATTGCATGGCCTTGGCATTGACGTGGAAGCCAAAGCCCCAATTCCCATCGATCACGGTCGTCGAAGGCGATTGCTGCACAATGGTCCATGGGGCGCCGGGCACGATGTGGCCCGCCTTGATGCGATCGATATACGTGGGAATGGCGATGATCCCGTGTGAGTCGTGGCCTGCGAGGTTGGCGCCGATGCAACCCACCGCGACGGCCTCCGCCTCCTCAGGAGATGCACCGGCGGCCTCAAGGAGCCTGGCCCCGATTCTCGTCAGACGCTCGGCTTGAAGTCTCGGCATTGAGCTTCCCTCGCGATCGGTGTCAGCCGTATTGGATCGGCGCTTGTCCCTGACAAGCTACAACTTCCCACGTACTTTGAGTAGAATGTCTGCGGCTCTGCCAGTCAGCTTGGAGCCTTGCTGTTCGACTCGGGCCACCGGCCTGTGCTCGCGCGGGAAGGTCGCGCGTGCCACGCCGCTTCAATCCACGCCATCCCACAAACGGGAAAGGTCAAATGGTACGCATCTTCATCACCGGCTCCTCCACCGGCCTCGGTCTGATGGCCGGCGAGCTTCTAGTCGAGCAGGGGCATCGGGTGGTCCTGCATGCGCGCAACGCCGCCCGCGCGGACGACGCCCGGCAGGCGCTGCCGCAGGCGGAAGCGGTGGTCGTCGGCGACCTCGCCACGATCACAGCTGCCAAGGACATAGCTGCGCAGGTCAATGCCCTCGGTCGTTTCGACGCGGTCATCCACAACGCGGCCGTCGGCTATAGCGAAGGCCACCGCCTCACCGCAGACGGCCTGCCGCAGGTGTTCGCGGTCAACACGCTGGCCGCCTATATCCTCACGGCCCTCATCGAGCGGCCGAAGCGGCTGGTTTATCTGAGCTCGGGCATGCACCATCACGCAAACGCCCACCTCGATGATATCCTCTGGCGCAAACGGCCTTGGAGCAGTTCAACGGCCTATGCCGAGAGCAAGCTGCACGATGCCATGCTGGCCTTCGCCATCGCTCGCCGGTGGCCCGATGTTCTGTCGAATGCGCTGGAGCCCGGGTGGGTGCCGACCAGGATGGGCGGCCCCAGCGCGCCCGACGACTTGGACCAGGCGCACCGCACCCAGGCCTGGCTTGCGGCGAGCGACGATCCCAAGGCCCAGACGAGCGGCGCCTATTTTTATCACCTCAAGCCGCGTCGGCCGAACCCTGAGGCCCGCGATGCCGCCCTGCAGGATAGGCTACTTGCCATCTGCCAGGAAAATTCGGGCGTTGAGATGACGTAGCTTCCCACGGCCGGGGGCTTCCCGACGCCGCTCAAGCGCGCTTTGCTCTGCTTCGAGAGCGGGCCGGGCGAGGGGTAGCTCGCGCCGACGTATTCAGTGCAACAGCGGCGCGGATGAGCGCCTTCAGCGCCTCCTCATTAATCCCGTCACCCTCATGGAAATCGATGGCACGCCTGGTGTTCCCTTCCAGGCTGGAGTTGAAGAGGCCCGAAGGGTCCTCGAGCGAGGCCCCCCTGGCGAAGGTCATCTTCACGACGGCCTTGTAGGTCTCGCCGGTGCAGATGATTCCGGCGTGCGACCACACGGGAACCCCTCTCCACTTCCACTCCTCGATCACCTCGGGGTCGGCCTCTTTGATGAGCCTTCGCACCCGAGCAAGCATTTGGCCCCGCCAATCACCCAGCGCCTTGATTCTCGCATCGATGAGCTGAGAGGGAGGGTCTTCCCCGTTTCGTTCCTTCGAGTCGCTCTTCGACTTCATCATGATTGTTGTTCCTCTCTCAACGATGAGTGTCGCTCGCCCGGCACTCGAGTATGCCCATCAGCGCTTCGACGTCGAACCAGCTTAACATAGGTCTTGTCTCACCTATTTTGGTGCGCCTTCCAGGCGAGCTTCGCGCTTGCTCGGGGTAGGCGGGCCTCGCAGCCGGCAATGGCGTGGATCGGCGACCATGAGCTGGTCGCCCACGAAGCCGTTGCCGCCGGCACTGAGGACGGCGCATCGAAGCCGTGCTCCTGACAGAGAGCTTAAAGGTCGCCGCCCCCATCATATTGTCGAGAGTATCATCGGCGACCCCGCTACGGCGTGGGCGCCAGAGAGAGAGGTGGGGACGTTACTGAGCTGGATCGAATAGACAAACCAGTGGTCTTGGCGAGAAGCCTGGGCCCGCTGTAGGCATCGCCGAGCTGCCCCTCGAAGTTGGGGTGCGCCGCCGGTTCGCGCGATTTGTTGAGGGCCGACGCGGTGAGCCTGGAGCTCCGCGGGCGGCGCGTCAGTGGTCATCACCTTGAAGGTAAAGGCAGTCCGACATCGACCTGCCGGCATCGATTTCGCCGTTCCGCCGAGGCATTCCCTGACCGCCTCCCGGCATTCAGCGCCCATATGCAGAGCTTCACCCATGTGCAGAGCTTCCAGCTAGCGCTTCGGGTGCCGCTCGCGTTAAGGTGAATTCCCACGTGAGCCGTGCGAAGAGCATCCGTGGACATGAGGTAGTGTCGTGAGAGTAGCGGATATCTTGGCCTCCAAGGGTTCGGCGGTCATCACCATCAAACCGTCGGAAAGCATCGCGACCCTGTCGAGACTTCTGCGCGACAAGCGCATTGGTGCGGCCATCGTGAGCAACGACGGGAACACGATCGACGGCGTGATTTCGGAGCGGGACGTGGCCTACGGCCTCGCGGTTCACGAGAGCAATCTGCACACGCTGCTGGTTTCGGCGCTCATGACCAAGGCTGTGATAACATGCTCGCCTCGTGATGACGTTGCCAAGGTTGCATCGACGATGCTGTCGCGAAACATTCGTCACATCCCCGTGCACGACGGCAACGGCCTCATCGGCATGGTTAGCATTCGTGACGTGTTGAAGGAGCGGCTCGAGGAGCTGCAGCGGGAGACGGCCCAGCTGCGCAGTCTTGCCATTCAGACGAATCCTGAGCCTCAGGATCGGTGACCTCGACGCATGCTCACGTTCTCCTCGCTCAAGTCGGGTGCTGCGTCGCTTGCCGGGGATTTGGGGCTTTGGTGGGCCTTGTGGTGCAAGTTCTAGTGGCGCTGCCCATTGAGGACAGGGGGGCCGCGCCGCAGTCGATATGCTCGTCCGCGCATGTCCGGGGTCGCGGGGCAGCGTAGGGGGCGGCCTGCAGCGCCCGTTTCCTGTGGGAGGCGATGTGCCGTGAGGCCCCCGCCCGGCGCTCGGTGGCGGTCATCTTCGAGCGCTCGTGGGGAAGGCTCGAGCAGGGAGCGCGTTAAACAATGCATGGGCTTGGAGCAATGAGCGCAATCGCCATCGGCCGCCGCCTCAAGGCACCGCGTCCGGCCGTCTACCGGGCCCTGCTCGATGCGCGAGCGGTTGCGGCGTGGCGGGTGCCGGACGGCATGACGTGCCACGTGCATGAGTTCAATCCGCGCGAAGGTGGTCGCTTCCGCGTCTCGCTCACCTATGACAAGCCGACGGAGGCCGGCAAGACAAGCGCCAATACGGACACCTATCACGGCGTGTTCGCGAAGCTCGTTGCCAACGAGCAGGTCGTCGAGGTGGTGGAGTTCGAGACCAACGATCCAGCCATGCAGGGGGTGATGAGGATTGTGACCACCCTGGCCGATGCCGATGGCGGAACCGACATCCTCATGGCCTTCGAAGGCCTTCCGCGCGGCATCCGGGAGGTTGACAACGAGATAGGCACGCGCATGGCTCTTGGGAAACTGGCGGCACTTGTCGAAACCGGCAGCGGCTGAGGGCCGGTGACGGCGCGAGATGGATAACGGTCATCCGCGCACGCGCCGCGGCAACCCATGCTGCGGCCTCCCTCCCCGTCGCCTTACGCCCCTTTAGGTTTTAGGGGCGGCACTCATTGCCGTCCTGGAGGCTGCCCCGGGTCAGGTTCTGAGGAGGGCCTGGCGCTGTTGCGCGCGGGTAGCTGTCGAGGTCTGCAGCCGAGGCGGGAGACTGCTCCGGGGACAAGCTCTAGCCCGAAGTTCCTTCGGTCTAGGGGCCGGGCGGATCGACGGCGAGGCGTGGCAGCAGCGCTGGCGATGCTCGTGGCAGGTGTTCGTCTTTCAGGCCGGCAACCGGCCTGGCCCGCGCGCGAGGGCCTGAAACCGCCCATCCGAGCCCGCGAAGCGGCTTGATGGCGATCGTTCATCTCACTCTGATGGCCACCCGGTCGGTGCGGCCGTTGGCGTCGATGACGGTGAGGCGGAAGAAGCCGTGGCGACCGGCGGGCAGCTCCACCTCGCGTCGGGCGGGGTCGGAGGCCAGGGGAGCGCCGTTGAGCAACCAGGTGAGCGGGAGCAGGCCGCCCTCGGCCTTGGCGACCACCGCAGCGTCCTCGTCCTCGGACGGAGCCTCGATCTCGGCGCGGTCGGGCGGGAAGGTGATCCTGACCGCCACCTCAGCCACGGCACCACGGTCGCTTGTAGCGTCCTCGGCGTGCGCGGCGGCTTCGCGGAAGCGTCGGAGCGGCGGCGGCAGCTCGCTGGTTGCCGCGCGCAGCACACCAGGCGGCGCCGGCGGCAGCGGTG
>JAFMSC010000237.1 GCA_017353825.1 Hyphomicrobiaceae bacterium
GGGAGGATGGAATCCCGCTCAAGGAGCAAGCCGTGCTGTTTCGTAGCTCGCATCACAGCGCACTCCTGGAGATCGAGCTCAGCAAGCGCAACGTCCCCTTCGTCAAGTTCGGCGGACTGAGGTTCATCGAAGCGGCGCATGTGAAGGATATGCTGGCCGTGCTCCGCTGGGGTGAGAACCTTGCGGACCGCGTGACGGGATTTCGCGTATTGCAGCTTCTGGAAGGCGTCGGACCGTCCACCGCCGGCAAGGTGCTTGACCGCATGGCCTCGCGCTCCCCCCGCGATACCCTCGCTGGCTTCCAGCCGGCCGCGAAGGCCGCCCGGTCGTGGCTGGAGCTCGTGAGCATCCTCGGCCAGTTCGATCGCGCCGATACCGAATGGCCGGCGGAGCTCGACCGCGTACGTCAGTGGTATCAGCCGCATCTGGAGCACCGCTATGCGGATGCCGTCGTGCGGGCGGGCGACCTCGACCAATTGCAGCGGATTGCGGCCCTCTACCCGTCCCGTCAAGCCTTCCTGACCGACCTCACCCTCGATCCACCGAGTGCCTCAAGCGATGCGGCTGGTCCTCCCCGGCTCGACGAGGATTACCTGATCCTCTCCACGATCCATTCGGCCAAGGGCCAGGAATGGAAATCGGTGTTCGTCCTCAACGTGGTGGACGGCTGCATCCCCTCCGACATGGCCACGGGCTCAGCTGCGGACCTCGAGGAGGAGCGGCGGCTCCTCTATGTCGCGATGACCCGAGCCAAGAATGAGCTCTGGCTCATAGTGCCCCAGCGCTTCTACGTGCAGCAGCAGGCTCGCAAGGCCGACCGGCATCTCTATGCAGCGCGCAGCCGGTTCATCCCGGCCGATCTCACCACACACTTCGAGCGGAAAAGTTGGCCCCCTCTCTCGGGGCAACAGGATTGCCTTGCCCCCGTCGATCTGCAGGAACGCCTGCGCGGGATGTGGCGCGCGACCGGAAGCTGACGGGCCTCACGCGCCGATGGCACAGGCCGCTGAGCGATCCTGCGAACGCGAATAGGGCCGCCCGTGCGGAAGGCCGTGGCGCGCTCAGCTCCCGGCAAACCCCTTTCCGGGCTTCCTGTATTCCGGCCGCGGAGGGCTGAAGATGTCGAGCACGCGCGCCCCTTCAGGTCCGGCGCGGATCGTGTGCGGCACACCTCCTGGTGTGCGCCAGAAATCACCTTTCTTCACAGGGATCTGCTCGCCCCCCTGGGTGCGCACCGCCGAGCCGTCAAGCAGAACGCCCCATTGCTCCTCCGGGTGATGATGGAGGGTGCCCTCCGAGTTGGGGGCGAGCGTCACGACGGAGAGCATGGCGCCCTCGCCGGTAAAAATGTGCGTCGTCACGCCTTGCGCCAATTCGCGGAACAGTCCGTCCTTGGGATCGTCGAGATTATGGAACTCGTCGCGCTGGCTCATCGGCCTCGTCCTGGTTGCGGGAGAACGTGTGCCCGGGTCGCGGCCACCCGGATTGAGTCTCGATGTCCCCGATCTGATCGTCGCCCCGCTGCATCCAACCTGGAGTGGCTCGGGCAAGTCAACCGCTTCCCACCCGAAAACTCCCCGCACGGTTTTATCGCGAACCAACCCCGTCGGCCCAAGCAAAATTGTCGAGCCAACCCAATGAGAGCATCGCCCTGGCAGGCCTAGGCTTGGCCGCAGCGCAGCAAGTCCCTGCTCCCGGGACGGGACGCCGCCGTCGCCCGAGTTTTCGATCAAAACTTGCGCGCTCTCAACAATTGCCAGTTGCTCAACAGGACACCCGCGCTTAGCGTGTGACGCAAAAGCAAAGTCGAGGCTGCCGCGAGATCTCGTTCCCCAAGCGGGCCTGGCGGCGACCCATGGGAGGATATCGCATGCGTGCACGGCTCGCGCTTGGCACAGTTGTTTCTGCCCTCGCAGCGACCTTGGCGGTAACCCCCGCCTTGGCGCAGAAGCAGGGCGGCACCCTGCGCATCTACCATCGCGACAATCTGCCGAGCGCCTCGATTCACGAGGAGGCGACCGTCTCGACAGTGCAGCCGTTCATGGCCGTGTTCAACAACCTCGTCCTGTTCGACCAAGGCAAGCGGCTCAACTCGCTCGAGACGATCGTTCCCGACCTCGCCGAGAGCTGGGCCTGGGATCCGACCGCCACCAAGCTGACCTTCAAGCTGCGTCAGGGCGTCAAGTGGCACGACGGGAGGCCGTTCACCGCCAAGGACGTGCAGTGCACCTTCAACAAGCTGACCGGCAAGGACACCGAGGACGACTTCCGTCGCAACCCGCGCGCGATTTGGTGGCAGAACCTCAAGGAGGTGGCCGTAAACGGCGACCATGAGGCCACCTTCGTCCTCAACCGGCCGCAGCCGTCCATCCTGAGCATGCTGGCCTCGGGCTACACGCCGATCTATCCCTGCCACGTCAAGGCCCAGACCATGCGCACCAATCCGATCGGCACCGGGCCATTCAAGTTCGTGGAGTTCAAACGCGGCGACACCGTCAAGTTCGTGCGCAATCCCGACTACTGGAAGCCGGGCAGGCCCTATCTCGACGCCATCGAATGGAAGGTGATCGAGAACCGCTCGACGCGCATCCTGGCATTCGTGTCCGGCGAGTTCGACATGACGTTCGCAACCGACGTGACCATCCCGCTCCTCAAGGACGTAACCTCCCAGGCGCCGAAGGCCGTCTGCGAGATCGCGCCGACGTACGTGTCGACCAACCTGATCATCAATCCGGCGGTGGCGCCGTTCAACGACCCGAAGATACGCAGCGCGATGGCGCTCGCCCTTGATCGCAAGGCTTTTGTCGACATCCTGAGCGCGGGCAAGGCTGACCTGTCGGGGGTCATGCTGCCCGGGCCGGAGGGATTGTGGGGCATGCCGCCGGAGGTCCTGCAGACGCTGCCCGGCTATGGCGGCGATGTCGAGAAGAACAGGGCGGAAGCGCGCAAGATCATGGAAGGCCTGGGCTATAGCGAGGCCAAGCCCCTCAAGATCAAGGTTTCGACCCGCAACATCGCGGTCTATCGCGATCCCGCCGTCATTCTCATCGACCAGCTGAAGAAGGTCCACATCGACGGCGAGTTGGAGGTGATCGACACCTCGATCTGGCACGCCAAGGTCACGCGCGGGGAGTTTTCCGTCGGCCTCAATCTCACGGGTGTCGGGGTCGACGATCCGGACGTGAACCTCTACGAGAACTACGCCTGCAGCTCGGAACGCAACCTCACCAAGTATTGCAACAAGGAGGTAGACACCTTGATCGACAAGCAGTCGAGCGAGACCGATGTCGCCAAGCGTCGCCAGATCGTTTGGGAGATCGAGAAGCGGCTCGCCGCGGACCTCGCCCGGCCCATCATTTTCTACGACCGCCAGGCCACCTGCTGGCAACCTTACGTGAAGGGTTTCGTCCTTCACCACAACAGCATCTATAACAACTGGCGTTACGAGGACGTGTGGCTGGACAAATAGGGTGCCAGGCGTTGTAGGCAGACAACCGCGCTTGCCTAGGAGAGCTGTACGTGGGTGCCTATCTCGTCCGCCGCTTCCTCCTGATGGTGCTGACGCTGTTCGGCATGTCGGTGTTGATCTTTGTCATGCTGCGGCTGGTACCCGGCAACATCACCGACATCATCTTCGACTCGGCGGGCTTCGTGAACCCCGCCAAGAAGGCGGCCATCGAGCGCCAGCTCGGGCTCGATCAGCCAATCGTCACCCAGTACATCACTTGGATGGCGGGGCTTGCCCGCGGCGACCTCGGCTACGCCTTCGTCTCGGAGAAGCCGGCGCTCGATGAGATCCTGCCGCGCATTCCGGTGACCGCCAAGCTCGCCGTGTTGGCACTGGCCTTCTCCGTGCTGTTCGGGGTGCCGCTCGGCGTGATCAGCGCGGTGCGGCAGAACACGGGCCTCGACTATGTGCTGCGCGTCGTCAGTTTGAGCGGTCTATCTCTGCCCTCGTTCTGGCTCGGGCTCCTCATCCTGATGGCCTGCGTGCACTGGTTCGGCTGGATTCCGATCTATCGCAGCTCGCCCGACAATTTCTGGCAGGAGATCGCCCTGCTCAGCATTCCCGCGGCAGCGGTGGGCTTCCGCAGCTCGGCGCTGGTGATGCGTCTCACCCGCTCGTCCATGCTAGAGGTGCTGCGCCAGGACTACATCCGCACCGCCAGGGCCAAAGGCGCCTCCGAGCCTTCGGTCAACTACGACCACGCTCTTCGCAATGCCGTGCTGCCGGTCGTGACAGTGATCGGCATCGAAGCGGCCTTCCTGGTCGGCGGGCTGATCGTGACGGAGACGGTGTTCAATATTCCGGGCGTTGCGCGCTTTCTGGTGGAGGCGATCCGCTGGCGCGACTACCCGATCGTGCAGAACCTGGTGATGTTCATCGCCATCATCGTCGTCATGGTGAACTTCATCGTCGACATGGCCTACGCGGCCCTCGACCCGCGCATCAAGTACGAGGAGTGACCTCGAGTGGCTGTCATCGACCACGAGGCCGAGCTGGCGCGCGCGGGAGCCAACGTGCGTGGGCCGCTGAGCTCGATCCTGTTCTTTGCACGCAGCTATCCGCTGGGGGCCCTCGGTGCGTTGATCATGCTGGCATTCGTGGCCACCGCCGTGTTCGCGGACGCCATCACCGCCTTCGATCCCCTCACCACCAATGCACACGATTCGCTCGCGCCGCCCGGTGACAGGCACACGCTGGGTGCCGATTTCATGGGGCGCGACGTGCTGGCCCGCATCATCTACGGGGCGCGCATCTCGCTGGCCGTCGGTCTTGGCGCCACCGCCCTCGGCTGTCTGGGGGGCATGATCGTCGGTCTCATGTCGGGCTACTTCGGCGGCTGGCTCGATCTCACCGTGCAGCGTCTAATGGACATCATGCAGTCGCTGCCGCTCTTGGTGATGGCGCTGGTCATGGCCGCCTCGCTTGGGCCGTCGCTCACCAACACCATCATCGCCATCGCCATCCCGCTCGTGCCCAACGTGGCGCGCGTCATCCGTTCCAGCACGCTGGCCCTGCGCGAGATGCCGTTCGTGGAGGCGGCGCGCGCCGTCGGCATGAGTGAGACGCGCATTGCCATCACCCACGTGCTGCCCAACACGCTGGCGCCCCTGATCGTGCTTGCCACCGCGCAGCTGGGCTCGGCGATCCTCGTGGAGTCCGCTCTCGCCTTCCTCGGGCTCGGGGTGCCGGAGCCGCACCCGTCGTGGGGCCGCATGCTGTCGGAGTCCGCCGCCGAATACGTGCGCACCGCGCCGTGGCTGGTGATCTTCCCCGGCGTCGCCATCAGTGCCGTGGTGTTCGGCACCAACCTGCTGGGCGATGCTATCCGCGACATGCTCGATCCACGGCAGCGCTTCTAGATGGATCGGCCGGTTGTCCCCTCAGGAAGCACGACGCGCGGGCAGGCAAGGCGCGAGCCGGTGCTCGAGGTTCACAACCTGCAGACCTACTTTTACACGCGCGCGGGCCTGGTCAAGGCCGTGGACGGGGTCTCCTTCTCGCTTTGGAGCGGGGAGACGCTTGCCATCGTCGGCGAGTCCGGCTGCGGCAAGAGCGTAACGGCGCTGTCACTCATGCGCCTTCTCGCCGATCCGCCCGGCCGCATCGTCGGCGGCGCCGTTCGCCTCGACGGTCGCGACCTTCTGGGCCTCAATGCGGCGGCCATGCGCCAGGTCCGCGGCAAGGACGTCTCCATGGTCTTCCAGGAGCCGATGACCTCGCTCAATCCAGTGATGACCATCGGCCGCCAGATCGGCGAGGCGCTGATGCTGCACGGCGCCGGCTCTCGCGAAGGCGTGCGGGATCGGACGCTCGAGATGTTGCGGCTGGTCGGCATCCCCGAGCCGGCGCAACGCGTGAGGGAATACCCGCACCAGCTCTCCGGAGGCATGCGCCAGCGGGCCATGATCGCCATCGCGCTGGCCTGCAACCCAAAGGTGCTCATCGCGGACGAGCCGACTTCGGCGCTCGATGTGACCATCCAGGCACAGATCCTGGAGCTGATGGCGAACCTGCAGCGCAAGCTCGGCACCGCCATGATCCTGATCACGCACGACCTCGGCGTGGTGGCCGAGACCGCGGACCGGGTGATCGTCATGTACGCCGGGCGCAAGGTCGAGGAGGCGGCGGTGGATGAGCTGTTCGCGCGCCCCTTGCATCCGTATACCCGCGGCCTGATGCGTTCGATCCCGCGGTTTGCCGTGATGCGGAACGGGGTGGCTCCGGCGGGGCGGTTGCAGGAGATCCCAGGCATGGTACCGGCTCTTAGCGCCCTGCCGACGGGTTGCGCCTTCGCGCCACGCTGTGCGTTCGCCAGCGATATCTGCCGGCGCGACTATCCCCGCTACGAGGAAAAGCGGGCCGGTCACTGGAGCGCCTGCTGGCACTCCGATCGGCTCGTCGGAGCGGCCGATGGCTGACACACCAACCGCAGTGTCAACGCCGGTGCTGCAGGTCGACGGCCTCAAGAAATACTTCCCCGTGAGCCGCGGGCTGTTCAGGCGGACCGTCGGCCAGGTCCACGCCGTCGAGGACGTGAGCTTCGCGGTGGGGCCGGGAGAGACCTTGGGCCTCGTGGGTGAGTCTGGATGCGGCAAGACCACCGTGGGCCGCACCGTCCTGCGCCTGATCGAGCCCACGGCTGGCACCGTGCGGCTCGAGGGCCGTGACATCACGCGCCTCACGAAATCGGAGCTGCGGCCCTTCCGCCAACAGATGCAGATCGTCTTCCAGGATCCGTTCTCTTCGCTGAACCCGCGCATGCGCGCAGCCGACATCGTGGGCGAGCCCCTCAAGCTCCACGCTCACGGTGGA